>JAJZEN010000098.1 GCA_021828545.1 Actinomycetes bacterium | reverse complement strand
CGCGTTTCGTCGATATCGCCTCATGTCCTTCATTACCGGCACGACGTTGCTCTCGCTCTTCGTGACGCTCGCCCTGCACCAGTGGGCCCTGGGTTTCTGGAAGGACATCAAGCCGCTGGTGGTGATTGACGGCGTCGGCCACGGCGTGGTGCTGTACCCGATCTACCTGATCCTCTCGTTTCAGTTCGTGATGAAGGCCCGCTTGAGTCTGGGCTACCTCGCGGTGATGCTGCTGGCCGGATTCGTGCCCGGCGTGGCCTTCGCGGTCGAATACTTCATCGCCAAACGTCTCTACCCCGACGGGATTCCGCCGCGCTCGCGCTCGTCGTGACCTGGCGACCTCGGTCGCTCGATCTCGCCGACGCGTCACCCCTCACCACGCGCTCGCGCAGCGCCGTGAGGTGTACCGAGCGAACCTCGCCCGTTGCGCGCCCCGACGAACGTTCGCCGGGGTACGACGAATGCCCCCGCGGCCGCGGCCCGAGGGTGGTGCGTCGCGTCACGGCGTCACGTTACGCCCCCTAGTCGAGGGTGTCCACGCGTGACGGTGACGCACTGGGTCAACGGCTCAGCCGCGACCGCAGTTCGGCTTCTTGCCGTGGTTGGCCTTCTTCTTTGCGCGTAGCTTGCGCTTCACAGTCCGCTTCGACATAGGTGACAATGTTAGTAGGTCCGACCCGTGTCGGGCCAAACGAGGAGATGTCCGTGACCCACGATGCACCCACCCCCGAGGGTCAGTTGATGGTGGTGGCGACGCCCATTGGCAATCTCGGTGACCTCTCGCGCCGCGCCCTGGCGCTACTCGAGAGCGCCGACGTGGTGTATTGCGAGGACACGCGTCGCTCGCGCACGCTCTTCAGTGCGCACGGCATCGTCGCGCGCCAGCGACTCCAGGCCCTGCACCAGCACAATGAGGCCTCGCAGTGCGATGAGATCGTGGAGCGTATCCGACGAGGAGCCGTCGTGGTGGTGATCTCCGACGCCGGAACGCCGGGCATCTCGGATCCCGGTACCCGGGTGGTCGCGGCGGTGATCGCGGCGGGACTGAGGGTCTCCACCGCGCCGGGGCCCACCGCACTCATCGGGGCCTTGAGCGTGAGCGGACTCCCCACCGAGCGCTTCGTGATGGAGGGCTTCCTCGGCCGTAAGGTCGGTGAACGCGCGCTGCGCTACGAGTCGTGGCGTCGAGAGGATCGCACCATCGTCTTTTACGAGTCGCCCCAGCGACTGGCCACGACGATGGTCGAGCTCGCCCGGCACTTCCCCGAACGTCGAGTGGCCGTGGTGCGCGAACTCACCAAGGTCCACGAGGAAGTCCTGCGAGGTACCGTCGCGCAGGTGAGCACATTGATCGCCGCGCGCGAGATCCTGGGCGAGATCGTGGTGGTGCTCGAGGGCGCGCCCGTGGCCGAGGCGGTCAGCGACGAACTCGTCGTGAGTGCGCTGCGCGAACACCTGGGGCGGGGTCAATCGTTGCGTGATGCGGTGAACGAGGTCGCCGAGCAACTCGGCGTCGCGCACCGCGAGACCTACGAGCGCGCGTTGCGTCTGCGCGCCGACGAGGGCCGAGGTTAGTACTCGAAGTTAGTACCCTTGAAAGATGGCGCGTTTCTACATCACCACTCCGATTTACTACGTCAATGATGCGCCGCACGTGGGCCACGCCTACAGCACCGTGAACGCCGACGCCCTCGCGCGGTGGCACCGTCTGATCGGGGACGACACGAAATTCCTCACCGGAACCGACGAACACGGCCAGAAGGTCGCCGACGCCGCCGCTCACAATTCGATGAGCCCACGAGAATGGACCGACGTCACCTCCCAGCGCTTTCGCGAGGCCTGGGCCGCGCTCGATATCAGGTACGACGACTTCATCCGCACGACCGAACCACGCCACTACGAGACCGTGCAGAAGTTCCTCACCGCCGTGCACGACAACGGCTATATCTACAAGGACACCTACCAGGGCTTGTACTGCGTGAGTTGCGAGGACTACTACACGCTCGAATCGAGCGACGAGGGGCGTTGCCCCATTCACGGCCGCGTCCTGACCGAGATGCGCGAGGAGAATTGGTTCTTTCGCCTCAGCGCCTTCGAGGACCGCCTCCTCGCGCTCTACGAGACGCACCCCCAGTTCGTCACCCCCGAGACGAAGCGCAACGAGGCCCTGGCCTTCATCAAGGGGGGATTGCGCGACATCTCGATCACGCGTACGTCGATCTCCTGGGGCGTGCCCGTGCCCTGGGACCCCGACCACGTCTTCTACGTCTGGTACGACGCGCTGATCAACTACCTGACCGCTGTCGGCTACGGGCGCGAGGACGACGAGACGTCGACGTGGTGGCCCCACTCGCATCACCTCATCGGCAAGGAGATACTTCGTTTCCACTGCGTCTGGTGGCCGGCGATGTGCATGGCCGCGGGTCTCGAGCCCGTCAGTCACGTCCAGGTGCACGGTTGGTTGTTGGTGGGCGGTCAGAAACTCTCCAAGACCATGGCGGCCGAGGGTGGCGTCAAACTCACCGACATCGCCCCGGTGATGCTCACCGACGAATTCGGTGTCGACGCGGTGCGCTACTACCTACTGCGCGAGACGTCGCTGGGCAATGACGGGGATTTCTCCCACGAGGGCATCACCGCGCGCTACAACACCGACCTCGCCAACAACCTGGGTAATTTGGTGGCGCGCGTGACCACCATCGTGGCGAGCAAGTGTGACGGCCGCGGTCCCGCTCCCGAAGTCGATAGCGAACTGCGCGACGCCGCGCAGACCGCGATCATCGACACCGCGCTCGCCTGGAACCGTTTCGCGCCCAGCTTCGCCCTCGAGGCGACCTGGGGCCTCATCGGCGCCACCAACGCCTACCTCGAACGGCGCGCGCCCTGGAAGATGTCGCCGGGCGAGGAGCTCGACGCGGTGATGGGCAACGCGCTCGAGGCCATTCGACTCGTGGCGATCCTGGCCTCGCCGGCGATGCCCGCGGTGAGTGCGAACATCTGGTGGCGCATCGGCCTCGAGGGCACGCCCAGCGACGAGGAGTTCGCCCAGAGCGCGACGTGGGGTCGCTACCGCGGCGCGGGGCTCATCGAGAAGGGTCAGCCCCTCTTTCCACGCATTAAGGCCGTCGTTGAGTAACTGGACCGACGCGCACTGCCACCTCCAAGACCAGTACTTGGGCGGACGCGAACTGAACGTGACCGCGCCCGAGGCGCTGGCGCGCGCCTTGGCAGGGGGAGTGGATCGGGTCGTGGTGATCGGCACTGACGCGACGTCCTCGCGTCAGGCGCTGGAGCTGACGGCTCTCTCGAGTGAGGTGCAGGTCTACGCCACCGTGGGACTACACCCCCACGACGCGGCCCAAGACGTCGAGGACATCGTCGCCCTGGCGCGCGAGGGGCATCCGCGTCTGGTGGGCATCGGCGAGTGCGGTCTCGACTACTTCTACGAGCACTCCTCACGTCAGGATCAGCGCGCGGTCTTGGTGCGACAGATTGAACTCGCCCAGGAACTCGACCTCGCGTTGGTGATCCACTGTCGCGACGCCTTCGACGACCTCCTGGACATCTTTGATACGTGCGGCGTGCCCGCGCGCACCGTCATCCACTGCTTCACCGGCACCCCCGACGACGCGCAGAACTGCCTCGAGCGCGGCTGTGACATCTCGCTGTCGGGAGTGGTCACGTTCAAGAACGCCGGCACGTTGCGCGAGGCGGCGCGACTGGTGCCGCTGGACCGCCTGCACGTGGAGACCGACAGCCCCTTCCTCGCCCCCGTCCCCCATCGCGGTCTCGCCAATGAGCCGGCGCTGGTTCGTGTGGTGGGCGAATTCGTCGCGCAACTGCGTGGCGAGTCGGTGGAGGAGGTGCGCCGCGCGACCTCGCAGAACACCGCCCGACTCTTCGGGTTGCCCTCTCCATAAAGTACTTTTCATCATCATATTCACAACTATTTTTTACATGGAGTTGCCAAGCGCCCCCCACTCCCCTAGCGTTGAAGGACTGGCCGAGGAGAACGGCCGGTTGTCCTGGTGGAGGGTGGAGATCTGAGGACGCAACCCCGCTGGGCGCGCTCGCGCTCGGTGATGCTGGTTACCGCCGTCATCGTGGTCGCGATGGCGTCGACGGTCACACTGCCTACCTTCGCGGGGGCCGCGACGAGTCACGCCATGGAACCCATGCCCAACTTCGTCGGCATGGGCCGCACCTCGGTCTACGCCGAGATGTACAGCGCTCAGCTCTACTTCAAGACCCTGGGCCCGGGCGCCGGCGGTCACGATTGGGTGCGCGTGGTGGGGGAGATTCCGGCCGCCGGGACCCTCGTCGCACCCTTGTCGACCGTGATCTTGGACGTGACGACGGCGCCGGTCGTCGTGGTGGTCGTACACCATCGCGTCATCGCGGCGCCCAAACGGGTGCTCACGGTGCGTCACCGCACGATAAAACGCGCCATCAAGGTGGACGCGGTCACGCGACGCTCGACGCCGTCCTCGCACCGCAAGCGCACCGGGCGCTCGGCCGCCGCGCACGTCCTCGACGGCGTCGCGACCTGGTACTCCTATATCCCCGGCCAGTGCGCGTCGTGGTATCTGCCCAAGGGCACCCGCGTGACCGTGGTGGACGTCGACAATGGCCGCGCCGTCACCTGTATCGTGACCGACCGCGAGGCGGCGCACGGCGAGCGCGTGGTGGACCTGGCCGAGACCCAATTCCTTGATTTGGCTCCCCTCGGGGTCGGTGTGGTGCGCGTTCGAGTCACCTGGTGACTCACACCCGCGCCGAACTCGTCGCGCTCCTCGACCTCCACGGTCTCACCCCGTCGCGGGCGCTGGGTCAGAACTTCGTCGTCGACGCCAACACCGTGCGGCGTATCGCCCGACTCGCGGGGATCGGCGCGGGCGACGAGGTCCTGGAGATCGGCGCGGGACTCGGCTCGCTCACCCTGGCGTTGGTCGAGACCGGTGCCCACGTGACGGCCATGGAGGTCGACCGCTACCTCTTGGCGCCCCTGACGTCGGTCGTCGAACCCAAGGGTGTGGTCGTGCACCACGCCGACGCCTTACGCGCGGATTATTCTCGGATCCTCACCGGCCCCACCATGGTGGTGGCGAACCTTCCCTATAACGTGGCCACGCCACTGGTCTTGCACCTGCTCGAGACCCAGCCACTGATCACGCGCCTGCTCGTGATGGTGCAAAAGGAAGTGGGCGAGCGATTCGCGGCCCACGCGGGGGACGAGGCCTACGGCGCGGTGTCGCTACGCGTGCAGTACTACGCCGACGCCACCGTGGTGGGCAAGGTGGGTCCGAACGTCTTCGTGCCCAAGCCCAAGGTCGACTCGGCGCTCGTTAAGTTCGTGCGACGCGCGAGCGTGCGCGTGGACCCGGCGCTGGTGAGTGAGGCCGAACTCTTTGGCGTCATCCGCACCTCCTTCGGGCAGCGGCGCAAGATGTTGCGCCGCTCGCTGCACGACTGGGTCACCGAGGGGGTTTTCGAACGCGCCGGGGTCGACGAGACGCGTCGTCCCGAGGAATTGACCCTCGAGGAGTTCGCCCGATTGGCGGCGGCGAGGTGATCGAACTCCTCGCCCCCGCCAAATTGACCTGGTACCTCGAGATCACGGGCCGTCGCGACGATGGGTACCACCTCTTGCGCAGCGAAATGACGTCCGTGGCGTTGTGCGACCGCCTGGTGCTCGAGGAGAATAAGGATTACCTGCGCGTCGAAGGACCCGATGCGGTGCCCCTAGATGACTCCAATTTGGTGCGCCGCGCGCTCGATCTGGTCCAACGTCGCGCCGGGGTCACGTTGTACAAGCACATACCCACGGGCGGTGGCCTGGGTGGTGGAAGTGCCGACGCGGGGGCGATTCTGCGCTGGGCGGGGGGGACGTCAGCGGACGTCGCCGTTGGCCTTGGGGGCGACGTCCCGTTTTGTCAAGTGGGCGGACGAGCGCTCGTCGAGGGTGTGGGCGAGAAGGTGACGCCATTGGCCTTCGAACAACGCGCAGTCACGCTACTGCTCGCGGATTTCGCGGTTGCGACGGCGGAGGTGTATCGGGCCTACGACGAGATGGTGTCGCGGGGCGAGCGAACGCGCGAGACGAATCACCTCGAGGCGCCAGCGCGACGGGTGCAACCACTCCTCGGACGGCTCCTTGACTGGGCGCGCGCAGAATTCTCTCAAGCGCACCTCGCTGGATCGGGATCGACGATTTTCCTCGACGGACATGTCTTTGATGGTCCGACGGGGGACGTCAGAGGACCCGATGGTCCAGTGAAGTGGTATCAGACAGTCACTACGCCCGCGGCGTAGCCGCGACTATTTACCCGCGGCGCGACGCTGGAAGCGAGTTCGCTTCAGCATCTTTTTGTGCTTCTTCTTACGCATGCGCTTACGGCGCTTCTTAATTAACGATCCCATGGCTTAGAGAACACTACTAGACGTTGCCCCGTGCACGCGAAACGGACCGTATTGTTCGTTCGCACCGTTTTGTCGACGCCGGCTTTTGGTTGGAATTCCTTAGAACGTGCTGAGGGTTCCCACTAATCGACTGAACACGACGATGTTGGATTCGTAATGTCCGGTTTGATGATCGAACGTCCCTCCGCAGGTCACCAGATTGAGATCTCTGGTGCCCGACGAACCGTAGACCACGCCATCGGGAAAAGATGTCTTGGCGTACTGGACGACACTCGTGACGCGGAACTGCGTGGTCACGCCATCGCTCAGTCTGACTTCGAGGAGCGCGCCGATGGCCAGGTTCTTCAGATCGAAGAAGATCCCTGGGCCGAGGTAGGAGTCCACGTGGCCCAAGATGACCGATGAACCGACTTGCCCTGGCGTGGGACCCAAGCGGTACCAACCGACGGTGTGAGTATTAGTGGGTACTTGGACCTCGTGATTCGCCTGCAGGCCCAATTGACCTACGGAAGTGGTGATGTTCAACGACGGAATCACCAATTCCACGGGCAGGGATCGCGCGAGTCCAATCGGAACGGGCGGGGTGACCCTCGTCGGTTGGGTCGCCGCACTCCTCAACACACGCCGCGCGGGGTCGCTCGAGATGCTGAGAGATACGATGAGCCCGAGTGCGAAGAGGAGCGTCGCGGCGCTCAGAGCCCACCACCGGAGTTCCCAGCGGCGACCTCGATTACGTCTGGAGGTCGCGCGGGCCATGGCGACCAGTGCGGATTCTACGGTTGCGTCGTCGCTCTGTCAGTGCCAATCCTGCCGACAGGGCGGCGAGGGCTAGTGAACCCACAATGAGCGGCATTTGGGGGGTTCCACCGGGGCCGGCGGCACCGCCGAATCCCGTCTGGGGAGGACCCACGGGAATGACGGTCGTCGTGGTGGTGGGCGGAGTCGTTGTCGTTGGTACGTGCGTGGTCGTCGTGGTGGTTGCCGCGGTCGTCGTCGTCGTGGCCGCGGTCGTCGTCGTTGTCGTGGGTGCCGCGGTCGTCGTCGTGGCCGCTGTCGTGGTCGTCACCGGCTTCTTTTTAGGTTTGAGCGTGGTCGTCGTGGTGGTTGCCGTGGTCGTCGTGGTGGTTGCCGCGGTCGTCGTCGTTGTCGTGGGTGCCACCGTCGACGTCGTCGTGGCCGCCGTCGTGGTCGTGGTAAGTACCGCTGTAGCGCACGACGGGACCGAGATTGTGTTGTCGTCGAGGGTGACGGCGCCATTGCGTGCCAGGACGCGACCACTCACCTGGGCACCGGTATCGAGCGTGATAGAAGTGAGGGCCATGAAGGTGCCCGCAGTCTGGCTCGTGGTG
>JAJZEN010000101.1 GCA_021828545.1 Actinomycetes bacterium | reverse complement strand
CTTCTTTACCAGCTTCGTTGAAGTGCGGGAGGTAGTAGGCATATCCCAATTATTCCATGGATCGACCAACTGTTAGTGTATTACACGAACCTCTTTAGTGTCTCTGACCGTTGAGTTGGCGTGGTGGTATCCACTGAGTTAGTCCGATGGCGAGCCCTACCATGTCGGAGATGACAAACGTGCACGACGAACCGATTGACGCGCGAATCTCGACGCAAGTTTCGGACCTCGTCGCCAACAATGGGATCGAGGTTTCGCCAACGTTCGACCCCCTCGCTCTCGAGCGCCAGGTCTGCTTCTCCCTGGTCGTGGCAGCACGCAGCGTTCTTTCGGTCTATCGACCGCTTCTAGAACCCATGGGGCTCACTCACCCTCAGTACCTCGTTATGCTCGCCCTTTGGGAGAATTCACCTCTCTCCGTGCGCGAGATCGGAACGCTGCTTCAGCTCGATTCGCCCACCCTCTCGCCGCTGCTCAAGCGTTTGGCGTTGGCGAGACTCGTGACGAGGACACGAAGCGATGACGACGAGCGCCGACTCATCATCGAACTGACGCAGGAGGGCCGTGAGCTCCGCGAAAGTGCGACACGGATTCCTCCCGCCGTGGTTGCTCGTCTGGGACTAGAGATTTCTGAACTTGAGTTGCTCCACACGGCCCTCACGAAAGTCATTAAGGCTGCCCTGGAGGATAGTGGGGCTTCCTCATGACACCCTCACCACGCCCAGGAGAGAGCTGAACGCCTTATCCTTCACCGCGGGCGCGAACTCATCGCCCGAGCCTCACCCAGGACCGGGATTAACCCGTCGACGGATCCACCCCCGACTCGAGTGGTTCGCCGGATTGGGGGCAGAGAAGGATGCGGGGGGCCCTCGTCACGAAAGTGACGGTCAGCGTCTCTTTCACCCTACGGGACTAGCTGGATCGGTCCCTCATGGCGACACTCGTGCACTGAGTCGCGAGTGGTCACCCGACGTCTCGGCGAATTGCGTGGGTGGACCTGGCGTCACGAAGCGGGGGTCACGGTGCACCGATCACTTGAGCGTCTCTCGTCATTTGACGCATTAGGATTCGTGACTGTCATGAGCGTAAGAACCAGCGGAGTTCGCCAACCGAGCATCTGGCCCAGTGTGGTCAGCAACGACGCGCCTATGTTGCGTGACTGGTTGCTGACCCTAGGATTCACCGAGGATCTCATGATCGCCGGCGAACGGAAGGACTCCATCCACCACTGCCAATTGGATTGGCCCGACGGCGGCCGTGTCCTTCTCTCCAGCACTGACGAACGACACAGCCCATGTCGACCGGGAGTGAGTTCGTTCCACGTCGTCACCACTGATCCCGACGCCGTGATGCGGCGAGCACTCCTGATTCACGCGACGGTGGTCCAACCGATGATGGATCACACCGATTATCCGTCGCGTGACTTCACCGTGGAGGACCCCGACGGAAATCACTGGACCTTCGCCACGTTTGCCGGATAACACGACCCGAGCAACGGGAACTCCGCTTCGCTTTCCGGGGCACCGATAGATTCACTGATTCGTCCCCATATGTAGATGGCACTGCGCCGCGAGGCACTCGCCCCATCGCTCGCCAGTTGCGCCGTCGTCCCCGCGGAACTCGACGAGCTCATCGCTGACTACGCAGTGGCCGTGGCTCTGGTCGGGGAGAGTTTCGACCCCATCGCTCGGCGAATCAGTGCCGCAGTCGCGCACGGCTGATCTGGCGACTTCACGCCGACGGGCTCAGCGGCCACGTGCGAGACCAACTCTTGGATGACGTCCGCGACGGACCACCACGCGTAGCGTAGACGTTCTCTTTCACGTGTCCTAATGTCGAGTGATGACACCTTCGCGCCAGGAGCGCTCGGACACGGACCAGAAGGTCGCGGAGTTACTACGCACCGCGAAGAACTCGCTGGGTCTGAGCCTGACGTTCCTGAGTCGGATGGACGGAGAGACCCAGCACCTGGAAGTCGTCGAGTCCTCCCTTCCATTCTTCAAGGATGGTCAGACGCAACCCCAGGCCACGTCGCTGTGCCAAGCGATTCTCGACGGCAAACTCCCGAGCGTCATCCCCAACGTCGCCAAGCTTCCCGAGGCCAAGCGACTCCCCGCGGCCAAGTTTCCGCGCATCCGCAGTTACGTCTCGGTCCCGGTCTCCCTAAGTGACGGGACCCTATACGGAACCTTCTGCGCCGCGGGTTTCACCGCCGACAACGAGCTCTCCAAGCGTGACCGCGCCCTCATGGAAGTGCTAGCCAGCGCGTGTGCGACCGTCATCGAACCCGGCGTCCAGGAGCGTCGCCGCGCCACCGCCATCCGTGATCGCTTGGCGCCCATCTTTACCTCCGGGGGACCCACCGTAGTTTTCCAACCGATCGTGGCCCTCGCCGACGGACGTCGCGTGGGGGCCGAAGCCCTCAGCCGTTTCCCCGCGGAGTGGGCCACGCCCCCCGACGTCACCTTCGCCGAAGCCGAGTCGATCGGCGTGGGCATCGAGTTGGAACTGTTGGCCGTTCGCTGCGCCGTGGCGCAACTCGCCACCATCTCGGGGTACCTCGCCATCAACTTCTCGCCCCGGACGCTGCTCGACGAGCGCTGCACCACCTTGCTCGACTCGTTGCCGGTCGAACGTCTCGTCCTCGAACTCTCCGAGCACGATCCCGTCGACGACTACGACGTCCTCGCGAAGGTCCTCGCACCGCTACGCGACAAGGGTCTGCGCCTCGCGATCGACGACGTCGGCGCGGGCTTCTCGTCGCTACGCCACATCATGTTGACCACCCCCGACGTGATCAAGCTCGACCGCAGCATCGTCGCCGGGGTCGGCAACGACAAATTGCTCCTCACGTTGGTGCAGGCGCTGGTGAACTTCGGCCACGGTGCGGGTGCCACCGTAGTGGCCGAGGGCGTCGAGACCCTGGACGACGCCGCCGTCCTACGCGCCGTGGGGGTCGACTACGCCCAGGGTTGGTACTTCGGACGTCCCGGTCCCGCCGAGCGACTCGCCGACGCGTACTCCGTGGACGAAATACTCGCGAGCGCTCCGTAGTCCCCTGCCCCCTAGGAACCCGGACCACCCGCGCGAGCCAGTCCCGGCGGCGATTCTCGCGTGACGGGTGAGCCACGGCGCTTCGCCGTCGAGCGAGCGGTCTCGCTGATTGGCTCGTTGAGACGACTACCGCACATCTTCATGTAATTAAACGCACGGCTCGCGCCATAACCAGGTGACACGACGACACGAGGCTGGCACCACCGGCGCCGGACGTGTCGTACCGGTAGGTGTGGACAGAGGAGGATTCATGAATGAGATAACCAGTGACCACGGGAGCGACCACGGAAACGACGTCGCGCGAGACCCACGAGGTTCGATGCGGGGACCGGCGCGCGTGGCGCCGGCGGCCCTCGTCGTCGTGGTGGCCGTCGTCGTGGCCGGAGCCGTCCTCATTGGGGTGGCGTGGGGACACTCGCGATCGACGCCCACCGGTACCATCTCGGTCACCGGCTCTGGAACCGTGCAGGGAGTACCGGACACGGTGTCCTTTCAGATCGGCGTCCAAAACGTCGCGACATCCGCGGCCCGAGCGCTCTCGGCCAATGACGCTCGCGTGACGTCCCTCGAGAGCACACTGATCGCCCACGGGGTCGCACAAAAGGACTTGCAGACCTCGGGACTCGACATCTATGAGAACACCAATAACCAGGGCGCCATCACGGGTTTCACGGTGGTGGACGACCTCAACGTCTCGATGCACGACATCGGCGCGGCGGGGGGCGCGATCGACGCGGCGGTGCACGCCGTGGGCAACGGCGTCGAGCTCTCGGGCGTGTCGTTTTCGATATCGAACGAATCCACGTTCCTCGCCGCGGCGCGTGCGAAGGCCATGCAGAATGCCCGCACCGAGGCGTCACAGGTGGCCCAGGGCGGCGGGGCGAGTCTCGGCGCCATCGTGAAGATCACCGACCAGGAGAACGCGACGCCCGTCGTCTTCCCCTTCGCCAACTACCAGGCCACGGCCCAGTCGCCGGGCGTACCGTTGAAAGCCGGCAGCCAGTCGATCAACGTGCAGGTCAGCGTGATCTACGCCCTCAATGGTTAAGGGCGTCGACGGCCTTCGCGCCGCGGCGATGCGCGCCCGTCCGCGTGGGCGGGCGCCGCGTGGGTCGCGAACGACCGTGGTGACTCCCCGGGGGAGTCGACCACGTGGGTCCACCCGTCGCGCGACTCACCAGACGAAGGGGATGAGCATCTTCGTCGCGCGCTGGTAGTGCGGGTAGGCCTGGGGGAACGTCGTCGTGAGGTTGCGTTCCTCGACGGTCGCGCTGTGGATGAAGTACACCCCGACGAGCACGACGACGACCATCCAGGTCCAACTCAGCGCCACCGCGGTACCCACACCCGCGAGCAAGATGCCCGAGTAGATGGGGTGACGGACCCAGCGATAGGGTCCGCTGGTAACCAGCTCCGGGTCGTGCTTCTGGGACATCGGCGTACCCCAGTTACGTCCGATGTGCACGCGGGCCCACACGGCGAACGCCAGTCCGAGGATCCAGAGAACGAGCCCGACGCCGGCAAGCGGAAGATTCGAACTTGGACCCAGGTTGTGCACTCGCCCGGCGCGCAGTAGCACTCCGGCCAGGACGACGAAGACCGCTCGACGGCCCATCCCCCGGAACCCCGTGGTGCGACCCTTCTTCATGGAGAAGGCGGCAAGGAGCCAGTAGACCCAGAACACCGCCCACCCAATGGCGAAGACGGACTCGACCGCGCGCATGTGCCCCATACTCCCACACTTTGCGCTTCGCGCGTCGCGCGTCCGCGTCACTCGTCCGCGCTCGAACCTCGCGACGTGGCCGCGTCGGACGCGGTCACCACTCCCCGTCCATCACTGCGCGGATCAGACGCCGCGCTCAGCGCCCCGTCGCCGCTGCGGGCGACCACTTGCGCGTGACCGGTCCTCTCGTCATGGCGCGCAATCTCGACGAGGGACATGATGGGGCCCACCGCGGAGCGCACATCGGGGGTGATGGGTGCTTCCACCCACGCGACCTCGTTGGCCTGGTCGACGTCGGGGTCGCCCACAATCCACCGAGGGGCGCCGAGGGCCCGAACGGGTGACGCACCGTCGAAGAGTCGCAGGAGCACCTGGGTCAGGATTTGGGGCTGCGCTCGACCCCCCATGGTCCCGACCACCCACGACAGTTCCCCGCCGGTGGTCACCATCACCGGCATCAACGTGTGCGCGGGTCGCTTACCCCCAGCGAGGACGTTGAGCGACGCCGACGAGAGCGCGAATGAACTTCCCCGATTGTGCAGGACGACGCCCGTCGAGGGCTCGAGGATCCCCGAACCGAAGGAGTGAAAGAGACTCTGGATCAGACACACCGCGCGCCCGTCGTCGTCCGCGGTCACGATCGCCACGGTGTCACCCCGGGGACGCGCAACCGGCTGCGAACTGGGCGGCGCCCCCTCGCCGCCGCGTCTCGCCCCGGCGGCGAGTCGCGACAGGTACTCCGGCGCGAGCAGGGCACTCACCTGGTCGCCCACCCACGACGGATCGGCCAACGCGCGACCCCGATCGGCGGTCGCCGCGCGAAAAAGCTCGGTGAGGACCCCGGCGTCCGCGCCCAGCGGCTCACAATCCGCCGCGAGGAAATGCAGCGCTCCCAGGATCTGCAGGAGGTTGAAGCCCTGAGAATTCGGGCCACTCGTCCACACGTCCCAGTGCCGAAAGGACCCGCGTAGCGGCGTCTCCCACGTCGGCCGATACGCGGCGAGGTCGTCGCGGTCGATCGTCGAGCCCAACGCCGCCAGGCCCCGCACCAGCCGCTCGGACACCGCTCCCTCATAGAAGCTCCGGTGCCCGTCGCGAGCCAACGCGGTCAGGGTCAGCGCCAGCGCCGGCTGGCGCAGGACGTCACCCTCACGCAACGTCCGGCCCCCGCTCACGTACACCGACGACAGGCCGGCGTCGTCGGCGATGAGGGTGAGGTTCTCCTCGAGCGCCTCGGCGACGCTGCGGGCCACCCGTACCCCGCGCGCGGCATAGTCGAGCGGATCGACGAAGTGATCGCGCCACGACAGCGCCGCACCCCGGTCGTGGAGCGCGCCGAGACCCGCGACGGCGCCGGGAACCGTCACGGTGTCGATTCCAGTGACGGGCATGCGCTCCCCGTAGCGACCGCGGTACGTCGCGAGATCCGCGTGGCGGCTCGCCGGTCCCGACGCGTTGAGGCACGCGATGGACCCGTCGACGTCGCGCACCAAGGCGATGAGGTCGCCGCCGAGGGAGGTGTTATGCGGATACACGACGCTCAGGGCGAGCGCCGCGCCGATGGCCGCGTCGATCGCGTTACCCCCGCGTCGAATGGACGCGCTGGCCGTCGCCGTGGCGAGAACGTGGGGTGAGGCCACCGCGCAACGAAGAGGTCGCATTCTCGAAGTATCGTACCGCCGTTCCCCGCGGTGCCGCCGGGGACGACACGCTCGCTCGACGCACGCCACTAGCGGCGACCGCGCCCCCACGCTAACCCTGTTTCGCCGACCCCGGTCGCGTCACGGGCCCCTTCACGTGCGCCACCACTCGAACTCGGTGGCCACGATCCGCTCGCCGTGCACGTCGCGGGATTCCCACGAGGCGAGTCAGACGATCGACGGCCCCATGATGGCCGGATCGAGGAGTCGCGCGTGGACCTCGGGCCCCACGTCGCCGGGGATAAGTACGGTATCGTTCGCCCCGCCGGGAACGAGGACGTTGAGTCGGACCGTGGTGTCCGCGAGGTCCGCGGCCATCACCCCGGCGAAGCCTCGACGACGGCGCCCGTGGGCCCGTAGGGGACGAGGCCGCGTCGGGCCATCGTCTCGGTGTTCATCGAGATGACGACGACGTGACCGCCACCTCATTCGAGCATGCGCGCCACCAGCGCGCGCGACCACGAAGGTCCCGTGAACTTTGGTGTCGGCGACGTCACGAATGCCGTCGGGGCGACTCCCCCCAGGACTGTGGCTCATCGAGGAATCGCGGGTTAGCGCGACGCGCACCGATGCCGACGTTACGCACGAGCACGTCCCGACCGCCGACCTCGTCGTAGATCTCGCGCACGGCGTCCTCCAGCGCGTCCGCGTCGCGCACGTCGACGACTCGCTCCGGTACCGCGCGACGCTCGATCTCACCGGGCGGTCGACTAGCGATTCACCGTGGACATGTCGGCGTATCGATCACCCGCACTCGATCCCGCCGGGGCCGCCGCGTCAATTCTGGTCAGATCATCCGCATCGAGTTCGATCCGTAGCGCGGCGATGTTCTCGTCGAGGTAGTGACGGCGCTTCGTGCCCGGGATCGGAACGACGTCCTCGCCCTGGGCGAGGACCCAGGCCAGGGCCAACTGGCTGGGCGTCGCGCCCTTTTCGGTCGCAATCTCGCGCACGCGTGCGAGGAGTTCGAGGTTCTTCTCGAAATTCTCCCCCTGGAAGCGCGGCGAGTGGCGACGAAAGTCGTTCTCGTCGAGGTCGTCGATGCTGCGGATCGATCCCGACAGGAACCCACGCCCGAGGGGCGAATAGGCCACGAAGCCAATGCCGAGCTCCCGGACCGTGGCGAGGACCCCGTCGTCCTCAACGTCGCGCGACCACAATGACCATTCGGTCTGCACCGCGGTCACCGGATGGACCTGGTGGGCACGACGGATCGTCGCGGGCGCCGCCTCACTGATACCGAGGTGACGCACCTTACCGGCCGTGACCAGTTCCGCGAGGGCACCCCACGTCTCTTCCACCGGCACGCTCGGGTCCACCCGGTGCTGGTAGTACAGGTCCACGTGGTCGACCCCCAGGCGGGTGAGACTCGAGTCACAGGCCTGCCGCACGTACTCCGGACGACCGT
>JAJZEN010000114.1 GCA_021828545.1 Actinomycetes bacterium | reverse complement strand
CACCGTCTCTCCTCGGCCGCGCTCGAGACGCTAGCGATCATGGCCTATCGTCAGCCGATTTCACGCGCCCAGATCACCGCCCTGCGCGGCGTGAACGTCGACGGGGTCGTGCGCCTCCTCGAACAGCGTGGCTACGTCGAAGAGGTGGGACGCGCGGCGGGTCCGGGTCAGTCCATCCTCTACGGTACGACCGAGCTCTTCCTCGATCGACTCGGTCTCGCTTCTCTTCAGGACCTGCCCGCAATCGAAGACTTCCTCGTACCCCTAGAGACCGCCGAGGCCCTGGTCGCCGAGATGAGTTCGGTCGGCGACGAACTCGACGGGGCGTAGATGACCGACGGCGAGCGTCTCCAAAAGACCCTGGCTCGTGCGGGCTTCGGCTCACGACGGGCGTGCGAGATCTTGATCAGTGAGGGTCGCGTGACCGTGGACGGACGCGTCGCCGAACTGGGAAATCGAGTGGATCCCGAGACCCAGATGATCTGCGTGGACGGTTCGATGGCACCGGTCGCTCAGGGCAAGGTGTATTTCCTGCTCAACAAGCCCACCGGCATCGTCACCACGGCCTCGGATCCCCAGGGGCGCCCCACGGTGCTCTCTCTCGTGACCACGTCGGCGCGGATCTTCCCGGTGGGCCGACTGGACATGAATACCGAGGGGCTCATCGTCTTGACCAACGACGGCCGCCTGGCGCACTTGCTCACTCACCCCTCGTCAGGCATCGCCAAGGAATACCTGGTGCGCGTCGAGGGCGATCCCTCGCCCGGAGCGATCCGACGTCTACGTGATGGCGTCGACCTCGACGACGGGCGCACCAGTCCCGCTCAGGTCAGTCGGGTCTCCGAAGGTCTCTTGCGCATCGTCATCCACGAAGGCCGTAACCGCCAAGTGCGTCGCATGTGCGCGGCGGTGGGCCACGAGGTCACCCGTCTGGTACGCACCCGCATCGGTCCCATCCAAGACCCGACCCTGAGTCCGGGCTCGTCGCGACAGTTGAGTTTGGGCGAGGTCCGCCGATTGATGGAGGCGGTTGGAATCTCCGACGACATCGCCTCTACGATGCCGTCATGACAAATTTGCTGGTCCGTGCGGTGCGCGGCGCGACGACGTGTGGGAACAACGATGCCGACGAGATCGCGGTCGCCACGCGCGAGCTCCTGATCGCCATGCTCGAGGGGAACGATATCGGGATCGAGGACATCATCAGCGTGTTCTTCACCACCAGCCCCGACCTGACGGCGGCGTTCCCGGCGGCGGCGGCGCGCGGGATCGGCTTTGAGACCGTGCCACTCATCTGCTCGAGCGAGATCGACGTGCCCAACGCCAAGAGTCGCTGCATCCGCGTGATGATGCACACCTACTCGTCACGCGAGCGAGACGAGATCCGTCACGTCTACCTACGTGACGCCCAGAACCTTCGAGATGACCTCCGCTAAGCACGCCCACGTCGTGGGTCTGGGCCTCATCGGGGCGTCGGTCGCGCTCGCGCTCGGAGAGGCGGGGTGGGTGGTCACGGGCAACGATACGGACCCCGGGGTCGTGGAGCGCGCCCTAGCGAGCGGGGTCATCGCCTCTCGGGTGGCCGACGCGGCGTTGGCGCTCGTAATCATCGCCACGCCCGCGGGTGTCGTGGCGGAAGTGGCGCACGAAGTCCTCTCCCGACACGACGACCCCACGCTCGTGGTGACCGACGTGGCGGGCGTCAAGGGGGCGATCGTGCGCGACGTCGTCGAGCCACGATTCCTCGGTGGCCACCCCATGGCCGGATCGGAATTACGCGGACTCGCGGGCGCGCGCGCGGACCTGTTCCAGGGGTGCACCTGGGTGCTCACGCCCACCGAGGCGACGCCCGCGGACCTCTACACCAGATTGCACGGGTACTTGCGCGAAGTCGGGGCGAACGTCGTCGCGGTCGCCTCGGGGGACCACGACCGACTCGTCGCCCTGGCGTCACACGTGCCTCACTTACTCGCCGGAGCGTTAATGAATCAGGCCGCCGCCGCCGCTCGCGAGGACGCGGTACTCCTGCAACTCGCCGCGGGTGGTTTTCGCGACATGACCCGCGTCGCGGCCGGTGACCCCGCGATCTGGCCCGATATCCTCTTTGAGAATCGTGAAGCGGTCTCGGGAGCGCTCCTGGCGCTCGAGGGTCGTCTGGCAATTCTGCGCGACGCCCTCGAGCAACGCGATCGCGACGCCCTCGAGACCAGTCTGACGAGCGCGGCCGTCGCCCGCCGCCAACTCCCGGGGCGCGCTCTCGATTCGGATAACATGGCCTACCTGCGCGTGTTGGTCGCCGACCGACCCGGATCACTGGCCCGCGTGACGATGACCGCTTCGGAGATGCTCGTCAATATTTTCGATATCGAAATAGCTCACGCCATCGAGGGGAACAAGGGAACTCTGTTGCTCGCCGTGGACGAAACCCAGGCCGAGCGATTCATGGACGCGCTGCGCGGCCTCGATTTCGGCGTGGTGAGAGAGAAATGATGCGCCGCGTCGAACCCGTCACCTCGCTGGCCGGGTCCGTTCGAGTACCCGGGGACAAGAGTGCTTCGCACCGGGCGCTGATGTTGAGCGCCCTCGCGCCCGGCGAGAGCACCATCGAAGGCCTCTCACCGGGGCTCGACGTCATGGCCACGTCGGGGATCATGATCCAACTCGGCGCCACTCGACGTGACACCACCGCGACGGTCGTCGTGACCGGACCGCGCGGGGGACTGCGCGCGAGCGACTCGCCCCTACGGTGTGGGAACTCGGGCACCACGATGCGCCTGGTGAGCGGCATCGTCAGCGCCCTGGCCGGACGTCACCGACTCGAGGGGGATCCTTCCTTGTCCCGACGCCCGATGGACCGCATCGCCATTCCCCTGCGCCTCATGGGCGCGCGAGTGAGCGGAGAGGGCGACCGGGTCCTCGCCCCGCTCGACATCGACGGATCGACGTCGCTGAGGGGCATCGACTTCGCCGTGCCGACGCCGAGCGCTCAGGTGAAATCAGCGATCTTGCTCGCAGGACTCTTCGCGCACGACCAGAGCGTGGTGCACGAGTCGTTGCGTACGCGCACCACCACCGAGGACATGCTGCGCCGAGCGGGGGCCGTGGTCCAAAGTAGTGACGCCGCCGACGGACGCCGCATCACGCTCTCACCGGGCCCGCTCCACCCCCAGGCCTGGACGATTCCGACCGACCCCTCACAGGCGGCGTTCTTCTGCGTGCTGGGCCTGATCCACCCCCACGCCGACATCGAGATCGTGGACGTCGACGACGCCCCCGAGCGCACGGGCTTCATCCACGTGCTCGAACGTATGTGTGCCGACCTCGTGCAACGTCCCGGGACTTCGGGCACCACCCTACGAGCACGTAGTTCGTCACTTCGGTCCACGGAAATCCACTCCCGCGAGATTCCCTCGGTGGACGAGGCCCCCATTCTCACTGTCGCCGCGGCGGCCGCGACGGGCGTCAGTGTCTTTCGCGACATGGGGGAGCTACGACTCAAGGAGTCCGACCGTTTCGCGGGCGCCCTCGACCTCGCGCGACGCCTGGGCTGCGAAGCCTGGAGCGAGGGCGACGACTACTTCATCGAAGGACTCGGCCATGCGCAGAACTTCTCTCGCTTCGCTATAAATGCGGGGCTGGACCACCGCACGGTCATGTCGAGCGCCGTCGCCGGTACGGCGGGCCAGGGTTGCGACATCGACGGTGCCGATACCGTAACGTCGAGCTACCCGACGTTCTTCGAGGACCTGGCGGCACTACGGTGAGTTCCGAGATCGTCGCCATCGATGGGCCCGCGGGTTCGGGCAAGTCCACGGTCGCGCGCGCGCTCGCCACCCACCTGGGCTGGTCGGTCCTCGACACCGGAGCGATGTACCGCGCCCTCACCAGCGAAGCGCTCTTCTCGGGTCTCGATCCCTCCGACGAGGACGCGGTCGCGGAGCTCGCGCGCAACGCGCGGATCACGACTCTTCCACGCGTAAACATCAACGGACGCGACGTGCACGACGATATTCGCAGCGACGCCGTCAACGTCGCCGTCTCGACCATCGCGGCCAACCCTGCGGTGCGTACCGCCATGGTCGAACGTCAGCGAGCCATCGCCCGGCACGAACCCGGTGGTCTGGTCGTCGAAGGTCGTGACATCACCACGGTGGTCTTCCCCGACGCGCTCGTCAAGGTCTTTCTCACGGCGTCGTTGGACGAACGCGCGCGGCGTCGAGGCGAGGAGGGTGGCGCATCCGTGGCGCGACGCGACCACGCTGACGCCTCGCGTGTGGCGTCACCGCTACGACGCGCCGACGACGCCTTAGCCCTCGACACCACGGAACTCAGCGTCGACCAAGTGGTAGAGGAGATCGTGCGATGTCTCAAGAACATCACCTCCAACTAAACCCAAAGAAGACGCCCTTCTACTGGGTCGTGGCGATCCTCCTGAGCGGCCTGGCCCAGTTGTTCTTTCGTCCCAGCGTACGGGGCCGCGAGAACATCCCCCTGACGGGGCCGGTGCTGGTCGCGCCCATCCATCGCTCGAACCTCGACTTCGCCTTCACGTTGTTCATGTCGCGTCGCAAGGTCTTCTTCATGGCCAAGGACTCACTCTTTCGCGTCCCGGTCTTGGGTGGAGCACTCATCCAGTTAGGCGCGTTCCCCGTCACACGCGGGCAGGCCGATCGCGAGGCGATGCGTTCGGCCGAAGAAGTCCTCAACGCGGGTCACGCGCTCATCATGTTCCCCGAGGGCACGAGGAAATTTGGACCCGACGTCGAGCCGCTGCACGCCGGCGTGATGTTCATCGCCGCGCGTACCCGTGCGATGGTGGTGCCCGTCGGCATCGCCGGCACCGATCGCGCGCTTCCCGATGGTGCTAAGGTACCGCGCCCCGTCAAGGTCCGCGTCGTCGTGGGAACCGCGTTAGCGCCACCGAACCACGAGGGACGATCCTCACGCTCCGCGGTCACGGCCAAGACCGAGGAACTACGCCGAGCGCTCGAGGCCACCTATCACGAGAGCCTCGGACTGCGATAATTCTCCGCGGCGACGCCGTGGGGCCTCTCGCACGAGGTCGGCGTCGTCAGCGAGACCGGCGCTCGCGAAAGTAAGTGCCAAAGACGACCCGTGCGTAACGCAGGCCGAACAGCCAGTTCTTGCCCTTCTTCGTCGTACCCGACGCGCGCGGGTACCACACGGTGGGTACCTCGGCGGGTCGCCAGCCGCGCTTGAGACAAACGATCAGCAACTCGGCGGTCTGGTACTGACTCTGGCGCAAACGGTCGATGGCGTCGGCGAGCATGCTCACGCGCAGCCCCCGGTACCCCGTCGAGGTGTCGGTCAACCTCGCGCCGACCATGCGGTTCATTATCATGGAGAAGAACCGTACGCCAGTCTTACGCATGGTGTCCGAGGTCTTGTCCTCTCCGAGTACGCGACTGGTCAGGACGAAGTCCGCGGTGTCGTTCACCAGGGGAGCGAGCAAATTAGGCATCTCCGCGGGGTCATTTTGACCATCGGCGTCGAGGGTAATGACGTACTTCACGTGATGGTCGATGCAGTAGCGATACGTCACTTGCAGGGCGACACCGTGGCCCAGGTTCACCGGAAACTCAATGACGACCACTCCCGGAAAGGAGCGCGCGACCTCCGCGGTCTTGTCCGTACCCCCATCGACGACCACGAGCGTCGTGTACGGTCGCCCATCAATCGTCGGGGGCATCTTCTCGAGGACGCCACCGATGTTGAGCTCTTCTTCGTAGGCGCAAATCGACGCCACGATCTCCTCGGGCTCGAATCCGGGCTTCTCCAACTCGAGTCGCTCGAGGGACTCCTTGATCGCGAACTGGCGCAAGTTGGAGATTCGAATCTTCTCTAGGTCCACGTGGGGCATCGAGTTCCTTTAACTGAACATCGACCACCACCGCCAGGCGGGGAGGTCAGTGCGATATGTGGGGGAGTCCGTCGACTTCGCGCGCGAAGCGCGGGACACGCGGACTTTTGAATTCACCGTGAAATTCTAGCAAAACACGCCTCACCCGACCGCCACTGGGCCCTCGGCGCCTGGGAACGAGCGCGACGAAGGCGAAAGTACCTGCGCGGCGGTGAATTCTCGGTCGGCCTGCCCGTCGAAGCCGCTGAGACGCGCCGTCCCGAGTCCGACGTCGAGTACCGCGCACAGGGCCCGCAAGATCTCACGAAGTTCCGGCGGGGGAGGGAAGTATTCGTCTTCGGTCGTGAACTCGAAGGTATCGACGCCCTCTCGCGGCGAGAGAAAGTCCAGTACCTCGGACACCAGCGACTCCGGCGCCGACGCCCCAGCGGTGACCGCGACCACGCCCTCGAGGTCGTCGGGCAGTTCTTCGACGCCGTTGACCCGCAGAACGCGCGGACTCCCCACCGAGCGCGCCACGTCGGTCAGCGCCACGGTATTAGAGGAGTTCGCCGAGCCAATCACCACCACGGAGTCCGCCGATGACGCGATCACTCGTAGGGCCCCTTGACGATTAGTGGTGGCGAAGCACAAATCGCTGCGATTGGGCATCCATATGTCTGGAATCGTCGCGAGCGCGTACTCACGCAGGTCGCTCCATTCGTCCTCGCTCAACGTGGTCTGCGAGAGCAGGGCGAAGGGTCCAGTGCGCTGGGCGGCGCGGTCAATGTCCTGAGTGGACTGAATCAGTTCCACCGCGTCGGGCGCCACCGCCATCGTTCCGACGGCCTCCTCGTGACCCTCGTGACCGACGTACAATACGGTGTAGCCCTTACGGGCTCGTACTTTGAGTTCGTGGTGCACCTTGGTAACGAGCGGGCACACAGCGTCCACGACCGCGCCACCCGAACTCCGCGCGGCGTCGATGACGTGGGGGGGTGACCCGTGGGCGCTCAGCATCAAGGGGGCTCCGCGAGGGACGTCGGCGACGTCGTCGACGAAGACGACACCGAGGGAGCGGAAATGGTTCACGACCACCTGGTTGTGAACGATCTCGTGGTAGCAAAAGACGGGTGGATCAAAGATCCGCGTCATCCAGTCCAGGGCCTTGATGGCCTTCTCGACGCCGGCGCAGAAGCCTCGCGGCGACGCCAGAACCACTCGTTGCGCACTCACGCGGCCAGCCTAGTTTCCCTTCTCCGACCTCCGACCTAGGCTGTGGACGTGTCGGGAGTCCGCATTTCCTCAATTTCTGCCCAATCGCCCGCCACGGGGGGCGATATCGAGGTCGGTGACGAGCTCGTGTCGATCAACGGGCGCGAACCCACCGACATCATTGAATACCAACAACTCATCGACGGTGACCGGGTCACGCTGGTCCTCCAACGAGAAGGTCGCGCGCTGCGTCACAAGGTCACGATCACCAAGGACGTCGGCCAGCCCCTGGGACTCTCGATCGATTCGGCGGTGTTCGACCGTATTCGCACTTGCGACAATCACTGCACGTTCTGCTTCATCTACCAGTTGCCCAAGGGGCTTCGCCGCTCGCTCTACGTGAAAGATGACGACTTTCGACTCTCGTTCTTGTACGGCAATTACACCACCTTGACGCGATTCACCGAATTCGACCTCGAACGGGTCATCGACGAGAAACTCTCACCGCTGTACGTGTCGATCCACTCAACGAATCCCGAACTTCGCGCCGAGATGCTACGCAATCCTCGTGGCGCCACCAGTCTTCGTTGGCTGCGCGAGTTGCTCAAGGCCGGTATCGAGGTCCACGCCCAGGTCGTCGTATGCCCGGGCGTCAACGATGGCGCCGAACTCGAACGCACCCTCCAAGACGTGGTCACGCTCTACCCCGAGCTCGCGACGGTGGCCCTGGTCCCGGTAGGGGTGAGCGACTTCACCCTCGAAGAGACCATGCGCTCGCACACCCCCGAGGAAGCCGCGCGCGTGATCGACCTCAGCGACAAGTACCAACGCCTCACCCGCGAACTCTTCGGGCGCGTGAGCGTCTATTCCTCCGACGAGTTCTACCTCGTGGCGGGACGGTCCCCCCAGCCAGCGGGGAGCTTCGAATCGCTCGACCAAGCCGAGAACGGTATCGGTCTGGTCGCGGCATTCCTCGACAGTTTCGACGGTCACGCCGAGATGGACCGGCTCGGCACCGGGTTCTTCCAGTCGGTGGACGGCGCTCCGGCGTGGGGCTACCGCGCCCCGCGCGACGGCGCACCCGACGCGTCGCCGTCGGCGCCGCGCCACGAGAAGTTCGCTCACGAGGAGTTCGCTCACGACGTCGCGATCCTGACGGGCGAATACGCCGCGCCGATTCTGCGCGAACTTCTCGATCGTCACGACTTGCGCGACATCGAAGTCCTCACGGTGCGCAATCGTTACTTCGGTGGGAACATCAAGGTGGCCGGTCTCATGACCGGCGCGGATCTGCAGCGCGTCCTGGCCACGGTCCCCCCCACCACGACGTGCTTGCTGCCCGACGTCTGCCTCTCCGAAGGTCGTTTTCTCGACGGTCTGAGCGTCGAGGACCTCCCCCATCGCGTCTCGATCGTTCGCACGACCGGTCAAGATCTGCGTCTCGTCCTCGAACGCGTTCGCGCGAAAAGATTGGTTCGCTCATGACCAAACCCCACGTCGTTATCGTCGGACGCCCCAACGTGGGTAAGAGTTCCCTCGTCAATCGCCTCGCCGCGCGTCGCGTCGCGGTGGTGGAGGAGCATCGCGGGGTCACGCGCGACCGTAAGTCGGTCGAAGTCGAGTGGTGCGGCGTCGCCTTCGACGTGGTCGACACCGGAGGGTGGCTCGAGGCTGGTGATGCGCTCGAGGAAAAGGTCTCCCATCAGGCCGACGCGGCGCTGAAGGGCGCCGATTTGGTCCTGCTCGTGGTCGACGTCACGACGGGGCTGGTCGACGAGGACACCCACGCGGCGCGGTGGGCCTTGCGGTCGGGCCGACCAGTCGTGCTGGTCGTCAACAAGGTCGACGACACGTTGCACGAAGCCAGCAGTTGGGAATTCCTTCAACTCGGCGCCGGTGATCCGTACTGCGTGAGTGCGCTGCACGGCCGTGGGGCCGGCGACTTATTGGACGAGATCGTGGCGCGACTGGGTTCGCTCGCCTCGGCGGACCTGATGGACAACATCGAAGAAGATGGCGCGCTGCGCGTGGCCATCGTGGGGCGACCCAACGTCGGCAAATCCACGTTGTTCAACCAACTCATCGGTGAAGAGCGTTCCGTCGTGCACGACATGCCCGGCACGACCCGCGACGCCATCGACACTCTGATCGAGACCGAGATGGGACTGATTCGATTCATCGATACCGCGGGCATGCGTCGACGCGCCAAGACCGAAGCGGGTCTCGAGACGTACGCCGTGCTGCGCAGTCTCGACGCCCTGGATCGCGCCGACATCGCCGTTCTGGTCATTGACGCCACGGTCGGGGCGACGGGTCAAGATCAGCGACTCGCTGAGCGCATCTCGGCCGCGGGCTGTCCGTCACTCGTGGTGCTCAACAAGTGGGAACTCGTCCCCATACTCGAGCGCGATCGTGTCCTGGCGACGGTGGGGGACAAGTTGGCGTTTCTCGGTGACGCCCCGGTGATGAAAACCACCGCTACCTCGGGTAAGGGCGTGCATCGTATCCTCCCCGCGCTCAGCGTCGCCGCGGCGGACTACGTCAAGCGAGTGCCCACCGGTGCCCTCAATCGGGCGATTCGCGATCTGCAGGTCAAACAACCCGCGCCGACGGGCAAGATCCGCTACGCCGTCCAGGGGGCGACCGAACCACCCACCTTCACGCTCTTCGTCGCGGGCAAACTTCCGTCGACGTATTTGCGCTACGTTGAGCGGTCGCTGCGCGAGCGGTTCGAACTAGGTTCGACACCGGTAAGAGTTCGCGTCCGAGTCGAATAGTGGCCAAATGGTGCACCACGTGTGATCGCCCCGTGGAGGGCACGACGTGTGAGGTCTGTGGCCACTCGGTCGAAGAGCCCACCCGCGAGCCCGTCCCGTGGCGCTGGAGGTTCTTCATCGTCGTCACCATCATCTATCTCATCTGGCGTCTCTATCAGTTAATTTCGTGGTTGAGCCACTAGGAGGCCCACATGGCGATTTACGCACTCGGCGATCGAATCCCCGACATCCACCCCGACGCCTTCATCCACCCCGACGCCGTCGTCATCGGTGACGTGCGCGTGGGTGCGCACTCCTCGGTGTGGCCCACAGCAGTCCTGCGCGGCGACTACGGGACGATCATTATTGGCCAACGGACCTCCATCCAAGACGGCGCGGTCGTCCACGCCGTGGCGGCGTATCCGACCGTGATCGGCGACGAATGCGTCGTGGGACACCTCGCGCACCTCGAAGGCTGCGTGGTGCGGGATCGTTCCCTCATCGGCAGTGGTTCGGTCGTGTTGCACGAGGTCGAGATCGGCAGCGGTGCGACCGTCGCCGCCGGAGCCGTGGTGCGTAACCGCACGCGGGTCCCCCCGAACTCACTCGTGGTGGGGGTACCCGGCGTGGTGCGCCCCGACGCCAGCGCCGAGGGTCCCATCGCCGCCAACGCCGCGATGTACGTGGACAATGCCGCGCGCTATCGCCGCGACCTGCGTCGACTCTAAGAGTTCGACACCTCGATCAAGCGTTCGAGTGCGGTCGCCGCATGGCCGCCGACGACGCTCTCAATCGCGCGTGTGAAGCCATCGTCGAGCGAGGTCACGACTCCGGCCACCATGAGGGCGAGCCCAGCGTTCGCGCACACCACGTCCATCACTGGACCCGGCGTTGCCTCGAGGAAGCGACGCACGACCGCGACGTTCTCAGACGTGTCACCGCCGCGAATGGCGTCCACGCGGTGGCGCACACCGAGCAGGTTACCCGCGTCGACCTCTGAGGCGACCACGCGCCCCGCGCTCACCGTGCGCAGCGAGGACGTCGTGTCCAGCGATAGTTCGTCGAGTCCGTCATCACCGTGGACGAGAATCGCCCTCGCGACGCCGCGCGTCGCGAGGACCTCGCTCATCGAGTCGAGCAGGTGGCTCTGGCCCACGCCGATCAGGGAACGCGAGACACGCGCGGGATTGGCGAGGGGGCCCAGCACGTTGAAGATCGTGCGAAATCTCAATGCCCGACGAATCGGTGTCATGTGCCCCAGGCCCGGGTGATACACGGGTGCGAATATGAACGCGATGTGGGCTTCGCGTAGTGAGTCGACGATGATGTCGGGCGTCACGTCAATACGCACTCCCAGGGCCTCGAGAACGTCGGCCGCGCCCACCGATGACGAGGCGGCCCGATTCCCGTGCTTGGCGACGCGCACACCACAACCGGCCACCGCCAAGGAGGCCATCGTGGAGATGTTCACGGTGTGGAGTTGGTCACCCCCCGTGCCGACGATATCGATCGCGTCCTCACTCACACGCAACGGCGTCGACGCGTCCAACATTGCGTCGACGAAGCCGGTCATCTCGGCGACCGTCTCGCCCTTGGCGGTGAGCGCGGTGAGGAAACTCGCGACCAGGACGGCGTCGACCCGACCGGCCAATATCTCGGCCAGAGCGTCACGCGCCGCGTCGCGCTCGAGGTGAGTACCACGGACGAGAGGCTGGAGCACGGACTGGGCGAATGAGTTCGACACTCGAAACCTCTCGTTGACGTTGACGGATAAATTACACGCGACCATCGTAGGCTCGGCACGAACTACGCTCTGCACATGCCCGGTACATATTTGGACTCCATCGAGGCATTCCATCGAGAACGTGCCGCGCGCGACTCGCGAGTGTGGCGCGACCGCGTCGACACCGTTCGCTACGACGGAGCAAGTTTCGAAGAGGCGCTCGGCCCCACGAGGGGCGCCAACGTCAAGGTGATCGCCGAGATCAAACGTCGTTCACCCTCCCGGGGCTGGCTGGGCGAGCACGTCGATGCCGCGGCGCTCGCCGCGCAGTACGCCGCCGGAGGAGCGAGCGCCATCTCCGTGCTCACGGACCAGGTCCACTTCGCGGGGTCGCGCGAGGACCTCGAGGCCGTCACACGTTCGGTGAGCGTTCCGGTGTTGCGCAAGGACTTCACCGTGAGTGAGAACGACGTCCTCGACGCCGCCGAGATGGGCGCGGGAGGCGTGCTGCTGATCGCGGCCCTGCTTGACGGCGAAGAGTTGGCGCGCTACCTCGCGTTGGCGCTGGAGATCGGACTCAGTCCACTGGTCGAAGTTCACGACGCCGCGGAGGCGCACGTCGCGATCGACTGCGGGAGTCGGCTCATCGGGGTGAACCAGCGAAACCTGCACTCCTTCGAGGTCGACCCCGACCACGCGGCTTCGATTATCTCCGAACTGCCTCGTGACGTCATTCGCGTCGCCGAATCGGGTTTTCGCACCCCCGAGGACGTCCATCGTGCCGCCGACGCCGGTTTCGACGCGGTACTCGTGGGCGAAGTCTTCGTCACTTCACCGACGCCGCGAGACTTGGTTCACGAATTCGCGACCGTGCCCCAAGGTCGTGTGCGTGATGAGTGATCTGATACCGCGCATCAAAATCTGTGGCGTGACCTCGTTACGGGACGCGCAGATAGTCCTCGACGCGAGCGCCGACGCGCTGGGGCTCGTGTACGCGACTTCCGTACGCCAGGTGGTGGGTGAGGTGGGTGGCGACATCGTCGAGCGCTTCGGGAGCGAGCTCTGGTGCGTGGGCGTTTTTCGTCACCAGGACGACGACGAGATCCTACGCATCGTCGACCGCGACGCCCTCACCGTCGTGCAACTGCACGACGAGGCGAGCACGACCTTGCTCAACGCTCTGAACGCGCGTGGCGTCACGGTGATCCGGGCCCTGTCGATTGGCGCGACGCCACTGAGTCCCCGCGAATCCGGCGCGGTCGGTGCGGTGCTGATCGACGGCGCGACTCCGGGCAGCGGACTGGCCAATGACTGGTCGCTCGTCGCGGCGCAGCGTTTCGACGTGCCGGTGATCGTGGCGGGTGGTTTGACGCCCGACAACGTGTCCGACGTTATCGACGTGACCTCGCCGTGGGGCGTCGACGTCGCCACGGGTGTCGAGTCCTCCCACGGCGTCAAGGATCCCCGCAAGGTCGCTAGTTTCGTTGCGCGAGCACGCGCGGCTCTGACGCAGAAAGGTGCGCAGTGAATCAAACCCCCTCGTACATGGGTGCTCCATCGACGAGCGGGCGTTTCGGCGATTTCGGGGGTCGTTTCGTCCCCGAAGCGTTGATGCCCGCGTGTCTGGAACTCGAGACGGCCTTCGTTGATGCGTGGGCCGACCCGAGTTTCGTCGACGAGTATCGATCGGTGCTGCACGAGTTCGGTGGTCGACCGACGCCGGTGACGTACCTCGAACGATTCTCACGACGCTGTGGCCTGGAGGTCTTCGCCAAACGCGAGGACCTCGCGCACACGGGCTCGCACAAAATCAACAACGTGGTCGGACAGACGCTCTTGACCCAACGTATGGGCAAGTCCCGGGTCATCGCCGAGACCGGTGCGGGCCAGCACGGTGTCGCCACCGCCACGGCGGCCGCTCGCCTGGGGCTGTCGTGCACCGTGTACATGGGTGAACTGGACACGCAACGTCAGTCCCTCAACGTCTTTCGCATGGAACTTCTCGGCGCGACCGTGGTGGCCGTGACCTCGGGTTCGCGCACTCTCAAAGACGCCGTGAACGAGGCCATGCGCGAATGGGTCACCTGCGTGGATGACACCCACTACTGCCTGGGCTCGGTCATGGGTCCTCACCCCTTTCCCTGGATGGTGCGTGAGTTCCAGAGCATCATCGGACACGAGGCGTACGCGCAACTGCACGAGCGCGGGGTGGGAGTTCCCGACATGGTGGTGGCGTGCGTGGGGGGTGGCTCCAACGCTGCGGGAATCTTCGCGGGATTCGCTAACACCACGTCGCGCCTCGTCGGCGTCGAGGCCGCCGGGGGAGCGGCCGTCACGAACGGTTCGCCGGGCGTGTTGCACGGTATGAAATCGATGTTGATCCAGAGCGAGCACGGTCAGATCGAGGAGGCCCACTCAATCTCGGCCGGCTTGGACTACCCAGGGATCGGACCCGAGCACGCGTACCTCGCCGCGAGCGGACGCGCGCAGTACGTCGGTATCGGTGACGAGGACGTGCTGGAGGCTCTGCAGACCCTCTCGCAACTCGAGGGAATTATCCCGGCCCTGGAGTCGGCGCACGCCGTGGCGTGGATACTTCAAGAGGCCGGACGTGACATTCCGCTGGGCTCGAGCGTTCTCCTCAACCTGTCGGGACGCGGGGACAAGGATGTCGCGCAAGTTCGCGACATCCTGAGGGATCGACAATGAAGAGCCTCGAAGCGACGCTGCGCACCCTTCGCGACTCGGGACGAAAGGCGCTGGTGCCCTACTTCATGGCCGGGGTGACCGAGGACTGGACCCACCACGTCGCCGCCGCGGTACACGGTGGCGCCGACGCCATTGAGATCGGGATACCCTTCTCCGACCCCATGATGGACGGTGCGGTCATCCAACTCGCCGCCGAACGTTCACTGGCCCTCGGCACCACGATTGATTCGCTCTGCGCGCAACTCAGTGCTCAGGACCTCGGACTACCCCTCATCGCGATGACGTACTACAACCTCTTCCACCATTACGGGCTGTTACGCGCAGCCGGACGACTCTCCGCGTCGGGGATCAGTGGAGCCATTGTGCCCGACCTGACGCTCGAGGAATCCGACGAATGGCGCTCCGTGTGTGACCAGACCGACATCGCCACCATCTTTTTGGTGGCACCCTCGACCACCCCTGATCGCTTCGCTCGGCTCGCCGCCACGACGCAGGGATTTTGCTACGCCTCGGCACGGATGGCGGTGACCGGACGCGCCAGTGGCGACGGCGACGCATCTCGCGTCGTCGAGGCGGTTCGCGCGACCTCGGACATTCCCACGTACGTCGGCATCGGTATCTCCAGCCCCTCACAGGCGGCCCGTGCCTCACGCTACGCCGACGGAGTCATCGTAGGATCCGCTCTCGTCGACCTCATACTTGGGGGCGCGACCCCCGACGACACTGAACGCTTCATCGCGGGATTTCGCACAGCGCTCGATGAATAGTGACTGATTAAGGGTAATAATTCTCATTTCATGTGAAAATATTCACAACTTTATTTCGAGTGAATGTGAAACTTTCGCGTCCCGGGTGAACTAAGAAATCCATGGGACGACATCTCGTCGGACCCGATGTATACCTTGGGGGGAAATTATGGCCGATGAAAGAGTGGCTGATCCGGGGCCGTTAGGGCTCGCAGGTTTCGCAATGACGACCTTCTGCCTCAGCAGCGCGAACGCCGGGCTGTGGAAGGGGGCGGGGGTCGCCGCGGCGCTCTCGCTGGCGCTGTTCTACGGGGGTCTCGTACAGCTGCTCGCGGGAATGTGGGAATTCGTGCGCAAGAACACCTTTGCCGCGGTCGCGTTCACCTCGTACGGTGCGTTTTGGTTGGGCTTCTACGCACTCGTGAACTTCCAAAAAGCGCTGGGGGCCAATAATTCCGTGGGCATCTTCTTGTTGGGCTGGGCAATTTTCACGTTCTACATGATGATCGCTTCCACCAAAATCAGTATGGCCGTCATGACGGTCTTCGTCTTATTGTTCTTGACCTTCGTTTTCTTGACGATCGGAAACTGGAACGCTTTCGGCGCCCACGCCAGCATCGTCAAGATCGGGGGTTGGGTTGGTCTGGCGACGGCGCTCGCCGCCTGGTACGCGTCGGCGGCCAGCGTGATCAACAGCACCCACGGCAAGGTCGTCTTACCCGTGGGGCCGAGGAACTAGTTGGTGAGCACCTCATCACGGCGTGCACCACTACCGTGATGAGGTGCTCACTTGAACGTCGAGGCCAGGGTGACTCCCGGTCCCGTGGTGAGGGTCGGCACTCGGGTACGGACCCAGCGTTGCGGGGTCCAACGACGCCCGTCGTCGTGAGTTGGTAGAACTGTACGAGGGGTGTCGCCGACACTCTCGTCAACAAAACGCAGTGGGGTGGGGGATCATGACCGAGACAAGAATTGAAGCGTGGTTGGACGAGGACCGGGCGTTCGCCCCGAGCACGGAGTTCAGCGCGCAGGCCAACGCACAACCATCTATTTATGAGGAGGCCGCGAAGGATCCCGTGGCGTGGTGGCGCCAGCAGGCGAATCGACTCGCGTGGGACGTCGCGCCCACCACCGCCCTCGAATGGGACCTGCCCAACGCGACGTGGTTCGCCGACGGCACGCTCAACGCTTCGGTTAGTTGCGTCGACGTCCACGTGCGCGAGGGGCGAGGGGCGCGCGTGGCCTTTCACTGGGTGGCCGACGCGGAGGGGGAGTCGCGCACGATTACCTACCACGATCTGCACCGCGAGGTCTGTCGCACCGCGAATGCACTCCTGGAACTCGGTGTGAAGAAGGGTGACCGCGTCGCGGTCTACATGCCGATGATCCCCGAAGCGATCTTCGCCATGCTCGCCATCGTGCGACTCGGGGCCATCCACTCGGTGGTCTTCGGTGGCTTCTCCGCCGAGGCGTTATCGTCTCGTATCCTCGACTCGGACTGTCGCTTCGTCGTCACCGCCGACGGGGCCTTTCGCCGGGGCGTGGCGTCACCCCTCAAGCCCGCTGTCGACGAAGCCCTGAAGTCTTGCCCGGACGTCACCGCCGTCCTCGTCGTACAGCGCACGCGGGGCGAGGTGCAGTGGACGCCGGGTCGCGACTACTGGTGGCACGACATCGTGCAACGTCAAAGTGACGTGCACCAACCCGAATCGTTTCCCGCCGAGACGCCGCTGTTCATCATGTACACCTCGGGTACGACCGCCAAGCCGAAGGGGATCTTCCACACCACCGCCGGCTACTTGACGCAGGCGGCCACGACCTACCACTACGTCTTTGACGTCAAGCCCGAGTCCGACGTTTGTTGGACGGCCGCCGACATCGGATGGATCACCGGACACAGTTACATCGTCTACGGACCACTCGTCAACGGCGTGACACAGATCATGTACGAGGGGCTCCCCGACTCGGGAGGGCGCGACCGCTGGTGGAAGATCATCTCACAGTACGGCGCCACGATTCTCTACACGGCGCCCACGACCATTCGCACGCTGATGAAGTGGGGCCACCAGATTCCCGAGGCCTTCGATCTCTCCTCACTACGGCTTCTGGGTACCGTGGGTGAACCCATCAATCCCGAAGCGTGGATGTGGTATCGCCAGAACATCGGGGGTGATCGTTGTCCGATCGTCGACACCTGGTGGCAGACCGAGACCGGCGCCATCCTGTGCTCACCCCTGCCCGGTATCACCGCCACCAAGCCGGGCGCCGCCATGCGGGCGTTGCCGGGAATCTCCGTCGCCGTCGTGGACGACGCGGGCCACGAGGTAGAACATGGTCAGGGCGGCTACCTGGTCGTCACCGCACCCTGGCCATCGATGACGCGTGGAATCTGGGGTGATCCCGCACGATTCTTCGATACCTACTGGTCGCGATTCCCGGGTAAGTATTTCGCCGGCGACGGCGCGAAACTCGATAGTGACGGTGACCTCTGGTTGTTGGGACGCGTTGACGACGTGATGAATATCTCCGGTCACCGCCTGTCGACCACCGAGGTCGAACACGCTCTGGTCGGCCACCGAGCGGTCGCCGAGGCCGCGGTGGTGGGGGCGTCAGACGAGACGACCGGTCAAGCCATCGTGGCCTTCGTGACCCTGAAGTTGTCCGCCGAGGACATGAACAAGGATCAGGCCGCGTTGGTCGAAGAGCTCCGCTCTCACGTGGCCAGCGTCATCAGTCCCATTGCCAAACCCCGTCAGATCATTTTGACGCCCGACTTGCCTAAGACGCGTAGCGGAAAGATCATGCGTCGACTACTGCGCGACGTCGCGGAAAATCGCTCACTGGGTGACGTGACCACCCTCACCGACCCGACCGTGGTCAACATGATCGCCGGACTCATGGACACTCGCGCCTCCAGCGACGACTGAGACACTGGGCGTCGAACTACGAGTCGAAGCCCAGGCCCAGCCGGTCGAGGAGACGCAACCAGGGGTTGCGGCGACCCTGGTTGGCGTCGGCACGTCGAATTGACCACTGGGTCAAGCGGATGAACAGCCAACGCAGTGGCTCGGGCGGGAACGGCAATGGCTTCTTTCGCACCATAGTCAGTCGAGTCCGGGGCGAATCCACGTCGTCGAGCAGGTCGAGCATCGTCTGGGCGCCGAAGCGGGTCGCCCCCACGCCCAGACCGGTGAACCCCATCACGTAGGCGACGCGACCGTGGTGAGCGGTACCCCAAAACGGGGAGAACCGGGTACAGGTGTCGATCGCGCCACCCCAGCCGTGGGTGAACTTGATACCCGCGAGCTGCGGAAAGGTCTTGAGGAAGTGCGCCGCCAGGGTCGCGTAGGTCTCGGCATTGAAGTCGTAATCGCGTTGAACGCGACCCCGAAAGTTGTAGATGGCGTCGTAACCGCCCCACAAGATGCTGCCGTCTTGGGTAAGGCGGTAGTAGTGGAACTGATTGCCCGCGTCGGCGACACCCTCACGTCCGGTCCAGCCAATGCTCGCGCGTTGCTCGGGCGTCAATGGTTCGGTCACCAGCTGGTAGTCGAACACCGGAACGACGTACTTGCGCGCCGCCCGTACGAGGGAAGGAAAGACGTTGGTCGCCAGGGCCACCCGCGAAGCACTCACCGCGCCGTAGGAGGTGTGCACGCGAACGCCTCCCTCAATGTCTTCGAGGCGTTGCACTTTGGAGTTCTCGTAGATGGCCACCCCGAGACCTAAGCAGGCGCGTTCGAGCCCCCACACCAGGCGCGCGGGATCCACCAGCGCGGTACCATCGGGGTCGAAGATGGCGCCTTCGTAGATGGGCGAGTGGATTCGCGCTTGAACCTGTTCACGACTCAGGACCTCGACGTGATCACCCATCTCGTTGCGCAGGCTCGCCTCGGCGAGCATGTCACGCAACTGCCAAGGTTCGATCGCGACGCGCAGTTCACCGGTTCGCTCGAAGTCGCACTCGATGGCGTAGCGGCGAATGGTGTCCTCAATCTCGTCCAGGTTCTCCCGGCCCATCGCCTCGATGAGACCCATCTCCGAAGCGTATCGACGCATTCCGTTGGCGAATCCGTGGGTCAGCGACGCCGAACAGAAGCCCCCATTACGACCCGACGCACCCGCGCCCGTCTCGTACTGCTCTACCACCACGACGTCGCGCCCGGGGTCGCGTTCCTTGGCCAGGAGTGCGGTCCACAAACCCGTGTAGCCCGCGCCCACGACGCACAAATCGGCGCCCACGTCGCCGATGAGCGAGGATCGTGCCGCGGGTTCGAGTGGATCGGAGTCGAGCCACCACAAATCGGGTTGGAGATCGCTTAGGTGGCGTAGAACAAAGGAGTTCTTCTCTTCCATGGAGCCAGCCGTTGGCCGGTTCACCTTCTCTCGTTACCGCGGCGACGCAGTCGAGCGACTCCGCCGACTCGCTATTGGTGAGTCTACTTTCTGACCACGTCGTCGCTAGGGACGTCGCAACGTGCGTGCGCGCTCGAGTTGCGCGGGCCAGTCCACGTACTCGCCGAGCGCCTCGGCCGCGTACAACGCCCAACGCGGGTTGCGCAGGTACGCGCGGGCCAACATGACCGCGTCGGCGGCCCCCTCCTGGAGAATCTGCTCAGCCTGAGCGGGCTCGGTGATCATGCCCACCGTCGAGGTCGTGACGTGCGCCTGGTGGCGAATCTCTCGAGCGAAGGGAACCTGGTAGCCCGGCCCGATGGGGATCACGGCATGGGCGACATTGCCCCCCGAGGAGACGTCGATCAGGTCGACCCCCGCGTGACGTAAAGCGTGGGCCAGTGCGACCGCCTGGTCGACGTCCCAGCCACCCTCCACGTAGTCAGTGGCCGAAATTCGCACGAAAAGCGGTGTAGTGGCTCCGATTCGATCACGCACCGCCGCGACGACGCGTAGGAGAAATCGAATGCGGTTCTCGAAGGAGCCGCCGTAGTCGTCCTCTCGCCGATTGGACAAGGGCGAGAGGAACTCGTGAAGTAGGTAACCGTGAGCCGCGTGAATCTCCACCAAGTCAAAGCCCGCGCGCAGAGCGCGTTGCGCCGCGTCGGCGAACTGATCAACCAGCTCGTCGATCTCATGGAGATTCAGGGCGTGGGGAGTTTCATATCCTTCGAACGCCACCGCGCTCGGGGCCACCGCCTCCCAGCCGCCTTCGGATCGCGTGGCCATGACGTGATCATCCCAGGGTCGCATGGTCGAGCCCTTCCTCCCAGCGTGAGCGAGCTGAATGCCGGTCACGGCCGACTGCGAATGGATGAAGTCGGTCACTTCGCGCCACGCACCGACCTGTTCGTCATTCCACAGCCCCGGGCACGCCACCGAGATGCGTCCGCGCGGAGTGACCGCCGACGCCTCAGCCATCACCAGCCCCGCCCCACCGGTCGCGAAACTCCCGAGGTGTACGAGGTGCCACGATCCCACCAATCCCTCACGGGCGGAGTATTGACACATCGGGCTCACCCACGCGCGATTCTTAAAGGTGACAGAACGGATGGTGAGCGGTTCGAATAGTTTAGTCACGTTTGCCCTTTCGTGGCGACCCGTCCAATGTAGGGCGCCAACGCCTCGGCGTGACCACCGCCGCGACCAAGTGCTCGCCATCCCAGCCGTAGACTGGTCGCGGGTCAATCAACGAAGTGAGGTGCGTCGTGCGCGTAGGGAATCGACTGGGTCGCGCGGTGATTCTCACCGAAAAGGGAACCGTCGACGTCAACGCGGCGACGCAGAAGGCCTTTTCCCCTTCGCTCGACGAGGCCGTCTCGCGTCTGGATGAGCTGCGCGACTGGTGGCACTCGGCGGCCACGAGTGCGCCACTCGATGCCTTTGACGCGTCGATGTTCCACGAACTGGGCCCGGTGGTGCAGAACCCGTCGCAGGTCTTTGCCATTGGCCTGAACTACTACGCTCACGCCGGGGAGATGGGCCTGGCATTGCCCGACGAGCCACTGGTCTTCAGTAAGTTCGCCTCGTGCTTGACGGGACCCTTCGCTACCGTCATCCGCCCCTCTCCCATGATGGATTGGGAGGCCGAATTGGTCGTGGTCGTGGGACGTCGCGGTCGGGACATCAAGGTAGCCGACGCGCTCGACTACGTCGCCGGCTACTGCGTGGGACAGGATTACTCCGACCGCGATCTGCAGATGCGGGGTCCGTCAGCGCAGTTCTCAATGGGAAAGTCCTTCGAGAACTTTGGTCCCATTGGACCCTGGCTCACCTCGGTCGACGACGTCGAGGACCCCAACGGTCTTGAAGTCTCCTGCAGGGTCAACGGAGTGATCTACCAGGACTCGTCGACCGCGAACATGATTTTCTCGGTGCCCGACATCATCGCCTACGTGTCGTCGGTCTGCGAGATCCGGCCCGGTGATCTCATTTTCACCGGTTCGCCCGAGGGAACCGGCAAGGGGCAAGATCCGCCGCGCTTCTTAGAAGTAGGCGACGTCGTGACCACCACCATCGAAGGCCTGGGAACGATCGAGAACACGATCGTCGCACCACACTGAACCCAACGCGACCCGCGCGGACGAGGTCGCCACGAACTTCGAGTTTCATGAGGAGAAGTTTCGCGTCTCGACGAGACAATCGCGGCGCGCTCGCGCGGCGGTGACGATGTCACCGCTGATCTCGATGCGCTCGCGTACGAGCGCGGCGCACTCCACTACGACTTAGGATTATTCCTTGTGCCTCAGCCCAGTCAGTCGCCATCAGGCGATTCGACCGCGGCTCCTCGATGCCCGCGCGGCGAGCGGTCCACCGACACCCAGCCCGAGGGCGGCGACCTAGCGCACCGGGTTGCGGACCGATCGACGCGAGCATCGCCCGGGACGCGTTGGCGTTGAAGGCACCCCCGGGACAGCGCTCGAGACCCGAACCGCCCGTCAGGTCCCAGATGGCGGTCTCGACCACGGCGTGTTGACGATGGTGGTCGTCGAGGACAATGGCCTCGCCGATGCAGTCGGCAACGAAGGCAGAGCAGCGGTAGTTGGGAAAGAGCGCGGGACCCGGCTCGACGAGTTTGGTACGACGAACGATCAGTCGCTAGCCCTGGTCGTCATCCTGAATTGACGTACCAACTGAGTAGTGCGCTCCGACTGACCTGGTCGAACTACTGGCAGTGACCTGGTGGCCAAGCGGCTGGAGGCAGATAGGCCCAGCCCCAACCCACCAGTGCCGCATAGGGGTCCGAAAGCTTGTTGACTTTTAGCGACCATCCCAAACTGCCCCTCGCACCAGACTCCCAGGCGCGCACCGTGGGAATCTTCGGCAACTGGCCGTCTTGGACAACGGAGTTTAACGACGACGCGCTCGTAACCGTCGAGGGAAGACCTTGGCCGGTCCACTCCTGAGGATCGATGATAAGGCTCTTCAACAAACCTCCGGAACTTTCGACGAGACCGGTCGGACCAATCTTGAACTGCGTCGCGGACGGGGCGATGACGACGTTGTAGCCGTCGGGCGCCGACCCAATCGAGAAGGCGAGGCCGCCAAGGTTGGTCCCGCTCGATGATCCTTTGGCCGCCAACGTTCCCAGGAAGTACGAGAGCACTGCGGCGTTCTGCGGGTTCAATTGAGAAGCGTCCGTGGTGCCCTTCATGGCGTTGAGTTGGGACACAAATTTCGAAAGTGTGGTGCTGGGCGTGACGGCGAGCACGGTCAGTTGATTCGTTCCCGACGCGTGGGTGGAGTCTGGCGATAGGGAACCTTTTTCATTGTCCGCCCACGCACCGAGCGTCCACTTTCCCGGCACCGTACCGACGGTAAGCGAGAAGGCATAATGACCAGTGGAGTCCGTCTGAATAAACACTGGCTTGCCGCTGAGAGCGCTGATATTGCCGACGGGCCAGATCCGACCCGAGGTACCGCATACCGCCACTTTTGGATCGGTGCTGAGAGCAGCGTTGGGACTTTGCGGGCTCACCGATAGCTGGACGGAGACACCCGGGTCTGGTTTTCCGTATTTGGTTGTACTTACGGTACCTTGGACGACACTGAAGCCGCTCGCGGGAACTTTGGTCGCGTCGAACGAGAGGGAAGTCCTAATTCCGGCCTTGATGGTGAAGCCCGCGTTGGCATCACCCTGAGGTTCCGCTACGACCTTGGCAGGAGCTGGATCGGGCCCGAAAGTTGCCAGTGGCGAGAGATTGCTGTGGACGACGACCGTGTACGCACCCGGTTTTACGGTCATGTAGTAGAGACCGCTGGGTCCGCTCACCGCGCTCACTGATATCGGTTGACCAGCCTTCGTTCGAGTGGATGCAATTATGGTCGCGCCTTGGAACGGATCGCCGTCCGCATCAACGATCGTCCCGCTGATGGCACTTATTTGGGGGACCTTGCCGGGGAAGTTGGCCCACGCCTTCTGATAACTACCGAAGCGACCCCCATCGAGAGGGTCCGGTATGCACGGCGCTGGATACCCGCCACCGGTGATGCCGATGAAGTTCATTCCGGTTCCCAGAAAGCGTACGTGGGGAATAGGCGCCGTCGCCTCAATGGTCTCTATCCCGTGATAGTCGCCGTCGAAGTAGCGAACCGTGTACGAAGTCGCCCCAGCAATCGTGGGAAATTCCACACCCACCGTCGAAAGACAGCGTTGATGCGAAACATGGTAATAGTTAGCAAAACTGACGGGAATTTCGAGTGACGTCGGTTGGGTGGACGCCACGGCATGGCCGACGGGTAAACCCACCAAGGTCGTCGTCGAAACGACCACAACTATGGCCATGGCTCGACGGCCACGACGAGTGACAGTGCTCGTCATCGACATAGTGCCCCCCTTTTGGGCTCAAGGTTTTACCGAAAATCGAAAGTACCAGCCTGCGCACACCGTCGAGGATGGTCGTGTGAAATCGAGGTACGCGAACTTCAACGTTGCAGACCGCCGACTTATCTGCGACATCGCCATCGTGACGAAGGGATTCACTCTACTCATCGTTGGGCTCACAACGATGAGTATTGCATTGCACTTCGGTAGTCGCAAGAGGTAGTACGTCTACAAAAATAACGCCACTGTGAATATCTTCAATAGCGCAACCAACCTTTCCAACCGCTTCACTTCGACTCGCCACCCCGAGTGGGCAGTAGAGATGCTCGAGATGCCAATCCACAGTACGCACACTGATTTCGGGGCTGCGCGCGACCCCGGCGCTGGCTTGACCTTTCGTGATGAGCTCAAGCACTAGGTGGCTGGTATTCAACGACTGTTTCCTGAGTGAAATCTGGATTGTACACAAGTGCGTGAGGATGAGAGATGCGTTGGGTCGATTTGCACCGCGATGTTCGATACTCGCGCGAGTGAGCCTGATGTGAACCCTCAACTCGTGGCGCGGGCATCCACGAGAACTGTGGGGCCACCGCCCACCCGCCGCCGTCCATCAAGCGAGCGAGCGTAGAGATTCGCGAGACGAGCGAGGTTAACCGCCGCGGAGAGCGGGCTGAAGTCAGCACCGACGCGCGTCGTCGGCGTAACGTTCAGCGGCTTCGCAGCCCGAGACACCCTCGAGTCGCCGTAGGACAATCGCCGTCGCGACGACTGAAGGTGGCACCGAGCGGCGTCCGCCGCCCGCGAAGTGATCGGCGAAGGCGTCGTCGAGAGATACGATCACCTACTCGACATTAGGAGGCGCAGATCGCATCCCTGGCGAAGGTCTCCTCGCGGAACTAAGTGACGTCGTCCATCAAACCACCTTGGCTACTCGCTACTCCGAGGGTGATCGCTTATCCCTGATTGACAATGACACTCTTGTCGTTATCGTCGATGACCGAACAACATGCGAACATTGAGGCGCGCAAAAGACTCCCCTTACTTCGGGGGGGGTGCGCCTAGGCTGAATGAAACCACTCAGGGAGGCACTGCCCATGATTTTGGATCTCTTTCGACTCGACGGCAAAGTAGCCATTGTGACCGGCGCAGGACGTGGTATCGGCGCGGCGAGTGCGCTCGCGCTCGCAGAATGCGGAGCCGATGTCGTGATCGCGTCGAGGACGCAAAGTGACCTCGATTCAGTGCGAGCACTCGTCGGGTCCACAGGACGACGGGCGGTCACCGTGGCGGCCGATCTCACCGATCTCGACGCCGTGCGCGAGCTCGCTCACGTCGCGCAACGAGAATTTGGGCGTCTAGACGTGGTCGTCAACAATGTCGGCGGGGCGATTCCCTTGCCGTTCCTCGACACGACCCCTGAATACCTCGAGGAAGCCTTCCACTTCAATGTCTCCACCGCGCATGCGCTGAATTTGCTGGCGGTACCCCTCATGCTCGAACAGGGTGGTGGCTCGATCATAAACATTTCCTCGGTTATGGGCCGCGTGGCCGGCCGCGGTTATGCGGCGTACGGTTCCTCCAAAGCCGCGCTCACGCACTATACCCATCTGATCAGTAAGGACTTAGCTCCCAAGATCCGCGTGAACGCGATTGCCGCGGGCTCGACCGCGACGTCCGCGCTGGAGATAGTGACCTCCACCCCGGAGCTCAAATCAATGATGGAGGACCTCACGCCTCTGCACCGGATTGCCGACCCCCAAGAGATTGCGGCGGCCGTGATCTACCTGGCCTCTGCGGCGGGTGCCTTCCTCACGGGAAAGGTGCTCGAAGTCGATGGTGGCACTGATGCCCCCTCCTTGGATTTCGGACTTCCCGACCTCTAAGAAATCACTCTTCCTCGATGATCGTCCCGCCCGTGATCTCGGTGCTCCGTGGTTCCCACGACGACAGGTCCACGTCATAGTGACGGTCCGACCACTGACATCCACTTAAAGTTTTGCTTCGTGTTGGGGCGGCGAGGCCAGGCGGACCTCGCTCGCGGTACTCATTCGAAGCGCGTCACGGCCGGTCGCAGGAGGTCACGGAAAGCAACGCACCACCCCAGATCCGAGAACCCCGCGACTCTGGGACGTCCGGTCGGGGAATGGTTCCGGTGTCGTCGATGTCCACAAAATCCGTCTCATGTGTCGCACACGATCACGCGCCGCGACGACGGACCTCTGCGCGGCGACGCGAAAGAAGCAAAACCTGCACTGACCATCGTCGTCGAGTGGTGATCGAGAGCAGCGAGTTCGAGGTCGTCACGAATGACCGGACCCACTGCGACGAGAGCACCGCACGGACCTTCTCGCCAGTGTCGACACGCCCGGGAGGAACCCACGACGACGCGGGGGTGGCGAGTGAGACAATGGTCGCCGTCATCATTCTCGGGGTCGACGCTACGAACGCCAGCACGCGCGAACGGCAATGGCTTTGATATCGACGAGACCTCGTCGGCGCACGCGACTCTGCACCTTCGTCGGTCGTACTCCTTCGTACGCTCGGGGCGCCTGACTCGCCGAGGGCAGAATTGATAGACTTTAGCGGGGGAGTAGAGCACTCTATGGGGTCATCTGGCGATGCTGGGCACGAATAGAGGACACACCGTGTGGTACTTCCACAAAATTCGACGAGGTATGTCCTACGCGTTCCTCTCGTTCATCCTGGGATTGGCCGCGGTGCCCTCGTTCGGCGTCGCGGCGAGTGCCGTGACACCGTCGAAAGGGTGGAGGGTCACCACTGCGCCATCGGACCAGTGGTACGCAGCGACCTACGCCGCGGGTCGTTTCGTCGTGGTCGGTCACGGGGTTAGCGTGGCGACCTCCTCCAACGGCGCGTCGTGGAGCGTTCGCCCTGCGCCGAATGGATCGTGGCAGTCGGTGGCCTACGGTGACGGCAAGTTCGTCGCCCTCTCGGCGCTGGGCAGTGGACCCACCGAGATGACGTCGAGCAACGGACTCCAGTGGTCAGTTCGGCCCGGTCCCGTCGGCGAGTGGACCGGTCTGACTTACGGAGGGGGGCGTTTCGTGGCGGTGAGTGCCCAAGGTCAGTTCATCACTTCGACTGATGGGGTCCATTGGCAAGCCACGTGGACGCGCTCGCAATTCGTGTTGAATTCAGTCAGCTACGGCAACGGACGCTTCGTCGCGGTCGACAACGCCGATGGCGACGCACTGATTTCGCTCAATGGGTTGACGTGGAGCTTTTATCCCATCAGCACCCCTGGAGATCCCTGGTACGCGGTGACGTACGGCAACGGAGTGTTCAGCGCGTTCACTCCTTCGGGCTCCGTCGCGACGTCCATGCTCGGTTATGACTGGGTCACGCATCGCGCGTCGCCGGCCCAACAGATAAACGGTTCGACCTTCGGTTGCAACACCTTCGTCGCTACGGGTCAGGCGACAGGACGGGTGAATAACATCTTGACTTCGCACACGGGCACTTCGTGGAGCGCGACGCCGGTACCCGCCGATCCGAGCGCGAACTGGACCGCGATCGCCTTCGGAGACGGTCGCTTCGTCGCCGCGGACACCGCCGGCACCCTTGCGTCACTCCCCGTGCCCGGATACTGCGGTCCGACGGTGGCCACTCCGCCCAAGGACGTATCGGGCAACGTGGCCAATGCCCAGGTCTGGACGTATCAACATCCGCCCCTTTCCTCGGGAGGGGCACCGGTCGATGGGTACCTGGTGACGATCTCCAACGGGCGCCAGAGTGCGACCTGTCACGCCCCGGTGTACTTCGAACCCAACTGCATCATTCGTGGGCTCACCAATCGTGTGGTGTATCAGGTCACCACTCAGGTGCATAATCGTTTCGGGTACTCGGCACCCACCGATCCCGAATTCGTGATACCCGTGGCGCGCTGGACCCTTCAGGCCATCGTCGCCACACCCACCATCACCGCGTCGCGGGCCGCTACCATCCAAGTGACCGGCATCATCGCCAACGCCGCGGGAATCTATCCCCAGTCTCCGGTCACTATTCACTTCGGCGTCCAGACGCTGTACTGCGTCGCCAATCCCTTCGGCGAGTGTCTTGTCAGCGTGGCGCACCCGAGCGTCGGGCGCATCGCGATATGGGCGAGCTACACCGGATACGGGACCTTCTACCGCTCTGCTGCGTCGTACGTCACGGTGCAGCCGCACTAGCGAGCGTGAAGGTCCCGCGTAGCGTTGGCGAAGGCCACACCACTACGATCCGCGCCAAGGTCGCGACCTCGAACGCACGGTGGTCGGGCTGGGGAGATTTGAACTCCCGATCTCTCGGCCCCCAGCCGAGCGCTCTAGACCAAACTAAGCCACAGCCCGCGAGCAATGTATCCTAGCCGGTCCGGGTTCCCGAGCCGGGTCACCAACCGCGCACGAGCGTTACCCCCCGGCCACCGCCGTGACGATCTCGACACGGTCGTCACTGGCAATGACAGTCGAAGTCCACTGTGAGCGACGTACGACCTCGCCATTGATCGCCACAGCGATTCCTCGCGGTTCGATACCCATTTCTTCCAGGAGAGAGACCACGTCCGTCGGCGTCTCGGATACGCGCACGACACCGTTGACGATCACGCGCTCACCCGATCGGCGAAATCGACCGCCGCGGTCGCGCTCAGCGGCGCCAGGGTGATCCCGTGACGAAAATGACCCGACGACCACGCCCAGCGCCGCTCGGGCCACTCCTCGAAGAATGGCTCGAGATTCGTAGAGGCCGGTCGTAGCCCAACGCGGGTTTCGTAGAGGGAGCACGCCTCGAGTTCGGGAACGACATCGAGGGCGTCGCGAAGGAGCCGCTGTAGCTCGCCCACCTCCACCAGGGGCCCGTCCCTCTCTTCGCTCGTGGCGCCCACCACGCAGTACCCCCCGGGGCGCGACACCATGTAGAAGGGGCGCCCACGCACGAAACAACGTAGGGTCGGCGCCCCGGATCGGTCGACTCCCGCGACCCGAACGGTCATTCCCCGGACTGGACGCACCGCGTGCTCACCCGTCGGCGACGCGCCCTGAGGCAAGTGGGACGCCCCCGTCGCCAAAATACCCGCATCCGCACTCAACGCGTCACCGCCGTAGTGGACCCGCACGCCGTGAGTGTCTCCCTCAATCGTGTCCACGCGCTCGTTCACCACCTGCGCGCCCGCGAGAGCTAGACCGCGACGCAGGGCGTTCACCGCTTGATCGGGGTCAATCCAGGCATCGCCGGCGAGTGAGAGACCCCTCGAGATTCGATCCGACAACCCCGCGAAGGCATCGGGGGTGTCGTCGCGATGCAACAGCGTCGACGTCACGCCGAAGTCATTGGCCACGAGACGAAACTGCTCCACGAGACGTCGATCACTGACGTCCCAGCCACAAAGGAGCGTGCCGCTCACGCGGATATCCACCGAGCCACCGGTGAGTTCGGCGAGTTCGGTGGAGAGATATCGCCACGCCCCGAGCGCGCGACGCTGTAATTCAAAATTGGCACGCTCGCCGGGGGCGACTTCGGCGTGGGGGGCAATCATTCCCGCGGCCGCCCACGTCGCACCCCGACCGGGTGAGGGATCGAACACCGTGACTCGGTACCCACGACGCGCGAGGCGCCAGGCCGCCGTTAATCCCACGATGCCGCCGCCGACGACGATGCTGGACTTGACCGTTACGCTCATGTGACCACAGTACGAGATGGTCATATCGGCCCCCCGTT
>JAJZEN010000090.1 GCA_021828545.1 Actinomycetes bacterium | reverse complement strand
ACCTCGCCCTTTTGGGGGTGGGCGACGCGCGCCAGGTCGTTGGACAGGTGCACGCCGGGACCCAACGCGCGGATCTTGCGGGCCTCCTCGTCGGCGTTCGAGGTCGTCCCCGCGCGCAACGCCTCGAGGAGTCGGGTGGTGAGCGTCGCGGCGGTCTCGATCTCGCGCTGGGCGTCGGGGCCCAGACCGGTCAGCTCCTGGGTGCTGTACTGGATCTCGAGGATGGCGGTGAGTCGATCGGCGCTCGCCACCAGGTCGTTGGCGGTGTCGGCGTGATCGGGTCCGAGGACGCCGCGCGCCACGGTCGCGTAGGCGCGCAGCCGCGTGGCGTTGAGCGAGGTTCCGAGCAACGCCGCGAAGATGTCGAGGATCTCGTGGGCCTCGTCAAAGACCACGAAGTCGTGCGCGGGCAGCAGCATCGAGCCCGAGGCCAGGTGCGCGGCGTACAAGTGGGTGTTGACGATGACGATCGAACTCTCGGCGGCACGGTCCTTGGCGAGTTCGTGGAAACAGTTGTGCCCCTGGGGGCACTGCGCGCGTCCGAGGCATTCCTGGGGGGTCACGGCGAGTTGGCGCCAGGCGCGCGGATCGACCTCGAAGGTGAGCTCGTCGCGGTCCCCGGTGGGGGTCTCCTCGGCCCAGCGCAGGACGCGACGCATCTGGTCGGCGACACCCTGGGGCACGCTGGCGCCGTCGTCGAAGCTCAGTTGTCCCGCCGACCCCGTCGCCAGGGCGCGGTTGCGACAGAGGTAGTTGTTCTTGCCCTTGAGGACCGCGACCGTGGTGCGTTGGGCGACCTCGGCGACCGTGGGTGCGTCCTTGTGGGCGAGTTGGTCCTGGAGGTTCTTGGTGGCCGTCGCGACGACCACGCGCTGGCCGCTCATCGCGGCGGGGACGAGGTAGGCCAAGGACTTGCCCACGCCGGTGCCGGCCTCGATGATCGCGTGTTCGTGTCGTGAGAGGGCGGTAGCGACGGCGGCCACCATCTGACGTTGGCCCGCGCGGCTCTCGCCGCCACCGGGCAGATGCTGAGTGATGCGATCGAGCAGCGCCAGCGCGCGATCGACGTCGATATCGACGAGGTCGTGGTCGAGTTGGATGCCCGTCGCGACGTCGACCTCGACGTCGCCGACGTCGCCGACGTCGTCGTCGGGGTCAAAGGATTTCACGCATGAACCCTAATGTCGCGGTCCTCGTGCTCGGGAGCGTTCGCTGAACAATGTTGAAGTCCTCGAGGCGACGAGGGCGGGACGAACTAGGTTTTATTCGTGCCCGATCCCCGTCCCGCCCCGATTCCCGCGAGTCTGGACCGGCGCAGCGTCCCCCACCACGTCGGCGTGGTGATGGACGGCAACGGCCGCTGGGCCACCCGACGGGGTCTGGCGAGAACCGAGGGGCACGAAGCGGGGGAGATCGCCCTGGTCGACACGGCGTACGGGGCGCTGGCGGTCGGCGTGAAAGTCCTGACGGTCTACGCGTTCTCGACCGAGAACTGGCGTCGGCCGGTGGACGAGGTTCGCTACCTCATGAATTTCAATCGGGGTCTCTTGGAGCGTCGTCAACACGAGCTCCACGCCGAGGGTGTGCGCATCACCTTCTCGGGACGTCGGGATTGGCGCGTTCCCCGGGGCGTGCTCTCGCGCATGGACGACGCGGCCGAGCTCACGCGTCACAACCGGGTCATGACGCTCAACATCGCCTTTAATTACGGTGGTCGCGCCGAGATCGTCGACGCGGTCAAGCGGCTCGTCGACGATCACGTGCCGGCCAGCAAGGTCGATGAGAAGTCGATTCGAGAGCGGCTCTACCACCCCGAACTGCCCGATCCCGACCTCGTGGTGCGCACGTCGGGAGAGTTTCGCACGTCGAACTTCCTGCTCTGGGAGATGGCGTACTCCGAACTCGTCTTCACCGAGGTGCTCTGGCCCGACTTTCGACGTGAGGACCTCTACGACGCGATCGAACAGTTCCAACGCCGCGAGCGCCGTTTCGGTGGGTTGGACTCGTGAGGGTCACCCGCGTCACCGCGGTGATGGCGTTCGTGTTCTACGTGTTCCTGTGGGTGCTGGCGCTCAACGGGGTCTCGAGTCTCGTCCCGGTGTTGGCGGTGCCCCTCGTGATCGCCCTACTGGTCGCCGTCGGGGTGTGGCTCAATCGCTTCATGGGGATCACCCCGCGCGCCCAGCGCTTCCAAGAGCCGCCGCCGGCGCCGCCTGCGCAGTCCGGGGCGCCCCCGCCGCTCGAAGCGCCCGAGCGACCCACACCCTCAGAGGGTGCGCCACCGGTATCACCCGCGGACCGCGCTGGGCCACACCGTGACGTCGACGCCGCCTCGTCGGACCTCGGCGACGCGTCCCGGTAAGGTTCGCCCAAGAAAGCGGGTGGCGTGAAGGTGGTCGCGTGAAGGAACTCAAGGACGACGCGGTCGTCCTGCGCACCTATAAATCGGGCGAGTCCGATCGGGTGTGCGTCCTGTGGACGCGCCACCACGGCAAGGTGCGCGTGCTCGCCAAGGGCGTGCGCAAGACCTCGAGTCGCATGGGCGGCTCACTCGAGCCCATGGTCCACGTCAACGTCGACCTGGTCCAGGGTCGCGGCGACCTGTGGATCACGCGACACGTCACGCACGCCGGGCGTATGACGAATCTGCGGGGGGACTACGCGCGCATCGCCGCGGGCCTGGCGGTCGTCGAGGTGGTCGACGCGATTCCCGCCGAGGACGTGGCCGACGAGGGCATCTTCGACATGGTGGTGCGCGTACTGGCGACCCTGGACAACACGGACTACTACCCCGACCTCGTGGCGGCGGCGTTCTTCGTCAAACTCCTCGCCTACGACGGCTCGGAGCCGGTGGTGGACGTCTGCGTGAACTGCGCCTCACCAGGTCCGCTCGTCGCCTTCAACGCCGCAGTGGGCGGGACGTTGTGCGCGTCGTGTCGTTCGGGCACCGCGATCAGCGTCACGGCCCTGGCACTGCTGCGGCGCATCCTCGGCGGCGACCTGGGCTCGGTGTTGCGCGAGGCGTCGCCGCCGGGCGCGGGCGAGGTGATGGCGCTCGCGCACGACGCGATCGAGGTCCACTTCGGGCGCCGACTCAAGGTCGTGCGATCGACCGCATCGCTGGCACCACCCCAGCGTCTCTAACGGCTCAGGTCGTCGCGTCACGTCGCGTCGGAGAACGAATTTTTTATTTTTCTCTTATTGACATTTTGGTGTCGCGCGGCATAATGAAATTCGTGGACTCACTACCGAGTTCCTGGGCTAAAGGAGGAAGAATGATTGTACGTACTGATGCATTTCGTGACGCTCGAGACCCGTTCGGTCTTCTTGGCAGCGTCACTCGACCGGCCGCGATGCCGGTGGACGTGTACCGTCAGGACGACGCCTACCTCGTGCAGATAGATCTGCCGGGCGTGAGCACGGAGTCCATCGAGGTCACCGTACAACGAAACGTGGTCACGATCTCGGCGCGACCCGCACGGACCGATGACGACGCGCTGCAGGTCTTGCTCAACGAGCGACCAGTGGGTACCATGACGCGCAGTATCGCCCTCGGTGAGGAGATCGACGCGGCCAACGTGGACGCCGACTACGTCGACGGAGTGCTCTGTGTGCACCTGCCGGTCGCCGAGGCCGCACGGCCGCGCCGGGTGGTCGTGCGACACGGGGCGACTCAGGAGATCTCGGCATAACGCTCGTACCCCACGACGTCGTCCCCGGTGGTGGCTCGCGGGACGGCGTCGTGGGTGACTCCGAGTGACGCGCGCGGAGTCGCGCGCGAAGGAGCACCCACGAACGCGCGGGACCACGGCCCCGGCGAGAACGCGCCGGGCGCCTCGGGTGTCCAGGTCGCGACGCGCGTGAGTCGCCCCACCCCGAGGCCGGCGACGGACCGGTGAGGGCCGCGCATCGGTGGACGAGGTCGTGCGCGCCAGTTGGTGTCCCCCGACGCGACCTTACGAGGAGTCGCGCGCGGCCATTAGAACGGGGGGATGGTCAATCCCGTCATCTTCTGGTTTCGTCGCGATCTTCGCCTCGGCGACCACCCCGGCGTCCTTGAGGCCGCCCGACGCGGTGACGGTCACGTGGCGGCGGTCTTCGTCATCGATCCCGCGCTGAGTGCGTCGGTGGGCCCCGCGAGGGCCGCGTATCTGGTCGCCACGTTGCGTGCGCTCGACCAGGCGATGGGCGGGCGTCTGATCGTGCGTCGGGGCGATCCCGGCGCGCAATTGGCGCGGTTGGCTCGCGAGATCGGCGCGCGCAGTGTCGTATGCACCGAGGAGTTCACGCCGCGGGGTCGCGAGCGCGACGTCCGCGTGCGACGAGAATTGCGCGACTGCGATGTCACGCTGGACGTCGTCGACTCGCCCTACGTCGTGCGCCCCGGGACGATCGCGACGAAGGGCGGAACGCCCTTCAAGGTGTTCACCCCCTTTCGACGGGCCTGGGACCTCGAACCGGTGGCGCGCCCACTCGCCGCGCCGACCGGTGTGACGTGGACGACGGCGGACTCCCTCGACGTCGCGCAACTCGCCGAGGTGAGCTCGCTGGTTCGCCCCGCGTACTTCGGCGACCTCGGCACTGAACCCGCGGCCTTCGATGCCCGCGTGGGCGAGGTCGGTGCGCTCGTCACCCTCGAGGAGTTCCTCGCGCGCGTCGAGCGTTACGACGACACTCGCGACCGACCCGGACTCGACACCACGTCGCGACTCAGCCCGCACCTGCATTTTGGCACCCTGCACCCCCGCCAGGTCCTCGCGGCGACCACGACCGCATCGAACGGATCACGGGTCTTTCACTCCGAGGTCTGTTGGCGCGAGTTCTACGCCGACGTGTTGTGGCACAATCCTGAATCCACCTGGCGGGTGCTGCAACCCGCGCTGGCGAACCTGCGCGTCGACCGCGACGCGGCGGCCGCCGAGCGATTCCAGCGCTGGGCCCGCGGCGAGACGGGCTACCCCCTCGTCGACGCGGGGATGCGCCAACTGCTGCGCGAAGGCTGGATGCACAACCGCGTGCGCATGGTCGCCGCATCGTTCCTGGTCAAGCAGCTGCACCTGGACTGGCGCTGGGGGGCGAAATGGTTCATGTGGCGGCTCATCGACGCCGACGTGGCGAGCAACCAACACGGTTGGCAGTGGAGCGCCGGGACCGGTACCGACGCGGCGCCCTTCCACCGCATCTTCAACCCCACCCGCCAGGCCGAGCGCTTCGACCCCGAAGGCGACTACGTCCGTCGCTACGTCCCCGAACTCGCCGGCGTGGCCGCGCCGCAGTGCCTGTCGCCGGGTGGGGGCGAGGGACTCCTGGCCGCCAGCGGTTACGTCGCCCCCATGGTCGACGCGAGCACGGAACGTCACGAAGCGCTCGCGCGGTTTCACGAAGCCCGCGTGGCCCATCACGCGGGGAGCGCACGATCGTGAGCCCCCTAGGCGTCTACGTCCACGTGCCCTTCTGCGCGCACCGCTGCGACTACTGCGCCTTCGCCACCTACGAGGACCGCGACCACCTGCGCGACGACTACGTCGCCGCGGTGATCCGCGAGATCGCGTGGGAGGTCGAGGCGGGTATGGAACCGGCCACGTCAGTATTCTTCGGGGGCGGCACGCCCTCGCGCCTGAGCGCCGACCAGTTGGTGAGCATCCTGGACGTCATTCCTCGCACGTCTGACGCAGAGGTGACCGTCGAATGCAATCCCGAGGACGCGTCGCTCGAGCGCCTCGTCACCTACCGGACCGGGGGGGTCAACCGTATGAGCTACGGTGTGCAGTCCACTCAGCCCGCCGTGCTGGCGGACCTCGGCCGTCGACACGGCACGATGGCCCACGAGCAGGTGTCGCGGGTGACCCACGCGGCGGGCTTCGCGACGTGGAACATGGACCTGATCGTCGGATCGCGCGCCGAGACCCTCGACGACGTTCGCGCCACCTTAAGGGACCTGTTGTCCTTGGAGTTCGCACCGCCGCACATCAGTTGTTACGCCCTCACTCCCGAGCCCGCCACGCCCCTGGGGCGCGACCGGCGGCGCCACCCCGACGAGGACGACACCGCCGACGCCTACGACCTCGTTGGCGCGACCCTGGAAGCCAACGGATACCAGTGGGAGGAGATCTCGAACTGGGCCAAGCCCGGGCACGAATGTCGCCATAACCACGTGTACTGGGACCAGGACGACTACGTGGGATTCGGTTCGGCCGCCCATTCGCATCGCCGGGGTCGCCGCTACTGGAACGTGCGCACGCCCGAGCGCTACATCGCCCTCGTCGAGCGCGGCGAGCGGCCCCTGGGGGGTGAGGAGGTACTCGACGAGGCCACGCAGCGGTTCGAACGCGAGTCGCTCGCCCTGCGCACGCGCCGGGGCGTCCCTCGGGAGGCCTTCGACTCGCTCGAGGAGATCGCCCACCTGGTGAGGGTCGAGGACGATCGCGTGATGTTGACCCCTCGGGCGCGTCTCGTGGCGAACCAAGTGATCATTCGACTGCGGTCCTCGGGTTGAGCGGCGCGCCGGGGCGAAAACGTTCGTCCGGTAGCCTGGGCCGATGGATTCTGCCCTGACCACCGACCCCGAGCTCCTCGAAAAGGTCATCAATCTGGCCAAACGGCGCGGCTTCGTCTTCGCGTCCGCGGAGATCTACGGCGGATTCCGCTCGACGTACGACTACGGCCCGCTGGGCGTGAACATGTTGCGCAACGTCAAGGCGGCCTGGTGGCGCACGATGGTCCAGATGCGCGTCGACGTGGTGGGACTGGACGCGGCCATCCTGGGTCCGCCCGCGGTGTGGGCGGCGTCAGGGCACCTCGAGACGTTCACCGACCCGTTGGTGGACTGTCGCAAGTGCAAGGAACGCTGGCGCGAGGACAAGATCGACGGCGTGTGCCCCAATTGCGGTTCGACCGAGTTCACCGAGGCGCGCGCCTTCAACTTGATGTTCAAGACCCAGGCCGGTCCCGTCGAGGGCGAGGGCGCGACGGCGTACCTGCGTCCCGAGACGGCCCAGGGCATGTTCACCAACTTCAACAACGTGCTCTCCTCCACGCGAAAGAAGCCGCCCTTTGGTATCGCCCAGATCGGCAAGTCCTTCCGCAACGAGATCACGCCCCAGAACTTCGTCTTTCGCACCCGAGAGTTCGAGCAGATGGAGATGGAGTTCTTCGTGGCCCCCGCCGAGGCCGAGCAGTGGTACCGCTACTGGATCGACCAGCGCTACGACTGGTACGTGGACCTGGGCATCGCGCCCGACCAACTGCGACTGCACGAGCACGCCCTCGAGGACCTGTCGCACTACTCGCGCGGTACCACCGACGTGGAATTCGCCTACCCCTGGGGCTGGGACGAACTCGAGGGGATCGCGAATCGCGGCGACTACGACCTGACCCAACACTCCCAGGCGTCGGGTGCGAAGCTCGAGTATTTCGACCAGGGCACCAATGAGCGCTACACGCCCTACGTCATCGAACCCGCCGCCGGCGCGACGCGCGCGATGATGGCGTTCCTACTCGCGGCGTACCACGAGGACGTCGTCGAGGGCGAGACCCGCACGGTGTTGCGTCTCGATTGGCGCTTGGCGCCCTACCAGGTGGCCGTATTGCCCCTGTCGAAGAAGCCCGAACTCGAAGGCGTCTCGCAGGAGGTGCTGGCGCTACTCCAGCCCCACTTCGCCTGCGACTACGACGTCACGCAGTCCATCGGTCGTCGCTATCGCCGTCAGGACGAGGTGGGGACGCCGTGGTGCGTCACCGTGGACTTCGACTCGCTCGAGGACCGCGCGGTGACCGTGCGTGATCGCGACAGTACCGAGCAGGTACGAGTGCCCATCGCGGAGCTGCTCGCGTCGCTGCGGGCACGGACCCAGTAGTCCCTGGGAACTCGTCGGCCGCGTCAGACCCCCGGCACCCGACGCGATGAGCGAACCGCGCGGTGCCGGGGGCGACCTTCCTATTTCGAACCGACGAAGTGAATCAGGCCTTGATGCTCGTGGCCGTGAGGACTGACTTGGTCAGCTTGCCCGTGACGCTCACCTTGAGCCCGTCCTTGAGGTCCTTCGCGGCTCCCTTGG
>JAJZEN010000022.1 GCA_021828545.1 Actinomycetes bacterium | reverse complement strand
CGATGATGGCTCGACCGAATTGACGACGCTCCTTGGCGTAGCCGAGGGCGTACTCGTAGGCGGCGCGAGCGATCCCGACCGCCTGACTGCCCACGTAGGGTCGAGTGGCCTCGAACGTCGCCATCGCCGCCTGGCCCGACGTCTTAACTCCCTCGCGGGCGCGAGCCAACCTCTCGTCGAGCTTGTCCTTGCCCCCGAGCAGGAGCCGGCCCGGCACGCGACACTCCTCGAGAACGACCTCTGCGGTGTGACTCGCGCGAATCCCCATCTTCTTGAACTTTTGGCCCATGCGTAGTCCCGGGGTCCCTTCGGGAATTACGAAGGACGCGTGGCCACGACTACCCAACGTGGGGTCCACGGAGGCGACGATGACGTGCACCCCGGCGATGCCACCATTGGTGATCCAGGTCTTGGTACCGTTGATCACCCACTCGTCGGTGGCTTCGTCGTACACAGCGCGTGTGCGCAGCGAGGAGACGTCACTGCCCGCGTCGGGTTCACTGACGCCGAACGCGGCGACTTTGACGTCATCCGGAGTACCGAAGCACGCCGGGATCCACTCGGCGGCCTGCTCGGGCGTTCCGTTGCCCACGATGGCGGCCATCGCCAAGGTGGAGCCCATGATGGCCATACACAGTCCCCCATCACCCCACGCCAGTTCCTCGACGGCGAGAGCCATCGTGATCCCCGTCGGATCCGAGAGCACGTTGGCGAAGAAGTCGAACGAATAGATGCCGACCTTGGCCGCTTCTTCGATGACGGGCCAGGGCGTCTCCTCGCGTTCGTCCCACTCCTGGGCCACCGGTCGCATGACGTTCAACGCGAAGCCGTGCACCCAGTCACGCACGGTCGCCTGATCATCGTTGAGCGTCAAAGAGAAATCCGCCACTAAAACCCCCACAATGTCCTCACGAGTTACCGGTGGGTAACGATGTCCACCCTATTGCATCCGTCGTGGTGGCGGTCAAATGAGACAACCGCCGCCCCATGGGCGGCGGTTGTCTACATCAAAATGAATGGTTAGTTCAGGACGACGCGCTTCGCGAGCGGGCCACGATCGCCCGGCTCGACATCAAACTCGACAGTCTGACCCTCAACGAGCGTCTTGCGACCCTCCCCTTGAATCTCCGAGTAGTGAACAAAGACGTCAGGCTGGCCATCGACAGCGATGAATCCCCAGCCCTTCTCGTCATTGAACCACTTAACGGTTCCTACAGCCACTGTGGCCTCCTTGTTTCTTTGAAAGCGGCGTCAACCGATTCCGGAGGGAACCACAACGGCAACCTCAGGCCACACGCTACTTGTTTTGGTGGTTCTCAACAAATATTTTTTAGGCGCGGCGGATGCGTGTTCCCTCCGTCGAGTCCTCCACGATCCAGCCCCGCGCCAGCAATTCCTCGCGCACGTGGTCGGCCTCGGACCAGTTCCCCGCGGCGCGAGCCGCATCGCGGGCGGCCACGAGGTCCGTCACTTCATCATCGACCGCGTGCGCCGAAGAATCCACCGCGAGCCCAAGTGCACCGAACAAGACGGCGGCCGCGGCGGCCAATTGCCGCGCTCCATGCATTTCTCCCTGATCAGCGAGTGAATTAGCACCACTCACCGCGTCAAAGAGGGTCGCCACGGCCAAGGGAGTATTGAGATCGTCGTCCAAGAGTTCGCCCACCGACGCCGCGAGGTCCACGCCGCGCCCCTCGAAGAGGTGATCGGCCGCCCGCACGAGGGAGTCGCCCGTGGAGATGACCAAGTCGAAACGTCGCGCCAGCGTATCCAGGCGCGTCAAGGCGCGTTCGGCGTCGGCGATGGTGGCGGGGGATACTTCGATCGGCGAACGATAGTGCGAGCGCAAGACCAACAGTCGATACGCCCGTGGGTCGGTGCGGGCGAGCAGATCGGTGAGCGACGTGAAGTTGCCGAGCGACTTGCTCATCTTCTCGTTATCCACCAACAAAAAGCCGCTGTGGCCCCAGTGTTGCGCGAAGGCGTGTCGGGCGGCCTGGGCCTGGGCACGCTCGTTCTCGTGGTGGGGGAACTTCAAGTCCAGGCCGCCACAGTGCAGATCGAACCCGTCGCCCAGGAGTCCCAGTGACATCACCACGCATTCGGTGTGCCAACCGGGTCGACCCGCCCCGAAAGCGGCCGGCCACGCGGGTTCGAGGGGCTTGGCGAATTTCCACAGGGCGAAGTCGAGCGGGGAGCGCTTCTCGTCGCTCGCCTCGATACGCGCGCTGACGCGTAGGGAGTCGAGCGGCTGGCCCGCCAGGAGTCCGTAGTCGGCGACCCTGGAAGTATCGAAATAGACGCCGTCACTGATCACGTAGGCGACGTCGTCGCGGAGGAAGTGCTCGATGAAGGTGACCATCTGCTCGACGTAGTGCGTGGCGTGGGGGGTGTCGCTGGGTCGCGCGACGCCCAAACGGCCCATCGCCTCCCACCACTGGTCTTCGTAGGTCGCCGCGACCTCGGACTCGGTGACGTGTTCGCGCAGCGCGCGATTGATGATCTTGTCGTCAATATCGGTGATGTTCGAGACGAAGCGCACGTCGAGACCCCGGAAAGTGAACCAGCGCCGCGCCACGTCCCAGACCAGGGTGAAGCGGCCGTGGCCCAGGTGCGGTAGGTCGTAGACCGTAGGCCCGCACACGTACATCGAGAGTCGTCCGGGATCGCGAGTCGCCAGTTCGCAGACCTCGCCACGGAGGGTGTCGTAGAGGCGCAGCACGTGTACAAACTAGACGACCCCTCGCGGAAGAGCGCACGGGCGCACCCCGCGCGGCGTCGTCCAGCGCGCGGGCGACACCCGAGTTCGTATATCCACCGGCGTAAACTGTGCGTCACCATGACCGAGACCCCCCGCATACGCGCCGTACCCGAGAAGCCGACCCTGGAGGGTCTCAACGACGTCTGGCTGAGAGACTGGGACGAACGGGCCGTCTACGCCTTCGATCGATCGGCCACGCGCGCGCAGGTGTACTCCATCGACACGCCCCCGCCCACCGTGTCGGGCTCGCTGCACATGGGCCACGTCTTTAGTTACACCCACGCCGACCTCGTCGCGCGCTATCAGCGAATGCGCGGCAAAAAGGTCTTCTTCCCAATGGGCTGGGACGACAACGGCCTGCCCACCGAACGACGCGTCGAGAACTTCTTCGGCGTGCGCTGCGATCCGTCGTTGCCCTACGACGCCGAGTTCGTCGCCCCCGAGAAGCCCGGCGAGAGTAGGGTCGCCGTGTCGCGAAAGAACTTCGTCGAACTCTGTCAACGATTGACCACCCGCGATGAGGAGGTCTTCAAGAACCTCTGGCGCCACTTGGGCCTCAGCGTCGATTGGTCACTCGAGTACTCGACGATCTCTCCCCACGCCCAGGCGATCTCTCAGCGAGGCTTCCTCGCCATGCTCGCGCGCGGGGAGGTCTACTCCTCGGAGGCACCCACACTTTGGGACGTTGACTTTCGCACCGCCGTCTCCCAGGCCGAACTCGAGGATCGCGAGCGGCCCGCGAATTATCATCGCGTGGCCTTCGCCAAAGGCGACGGTTCGGGCACCGTCGAGATCGAGACCACGCGACCCGAGCTCCTCGCCAGTTGCGTGGCATTGGTCGCGCACCCCGACGACGAGCGCTATCGATCACTCTTGGGCACGACCGTGGTGACTCCGCTGTTTCACGTCGAGGTCCCGGTGGTCGCTCACGAGCTCGCCGATCCCGACAAGGGTTCGGGTATTGCCATGATCTGCACCTTCGGCGACGTAACTGACGTTATTTGGTGGCGAGAACTCGGACTGCCGACGCGCGCGCTCATCGGTCGCGACGGGAGATTCCTACCCGCGGATTTCGGTGCGGCGAATTGGCCCACTCGTGACCTCGACGCCGCAACGACGTTCTACGCCCAACTCGAAGGGCGCACCGTCAATCAGGTGCGCGCTACCGTGGTCGACGCACTTCGCGAGAGCGGCGAACTAATCGGTGACCTTCGTGCCATCACCCACCCCGTCAAGTTCTACGAGAAGGGGGACCGACCACTCGAGATCGTCACCTCACGTCAGTGGTTCGTCTCGACGTTGGAACACCGTCTGGCGTTACTCGAGCGCGGTCAGCAACTCCACTGGCACCCCGACTACATGAAGCACCGCTACCGCACGTGGGTCGAGGGACTCAACGTCGACTGGAACATCTCGCGTCAGAGATTCTTCGGCGTGCCCTTTCCGGTGTGGTACCCCCTCGACGAGGCGGGAGCCATCGACTTCGACCAGCCGATTCTCGCCGACGTGACGTCCCTGCCCGTCGATCCCTCGAGCGACGCGGCGCCGGGTTACGACGAATCCCAGCGGCACCAACCCGGCGGCTTCGTCGGCGACCCCGACGTGATGGACACGTGGGCGACCAGTTCTCTCTCGCCCCAGATTGCCGGGCACTGGGGCACCGACCTCTTCGAGCGAGTCTTCCCCATGGACCTGCGTCCCCAGGCTCACGAAATCATCCGCACGTGGCTCTTCTCGACCGTCGTGCGCAGCCACTTCGAGCATGATTCGCTTCCTTTTGACAACGTCTTGATTTCGGGCTGGGTCCTCGATCCGGAGCGAAAGAAGATGAGTAAGTCCGTGGGGAACGTGGTCACCCCCCTACCGCTACTCGAACTCCACGGCGCCGACGCACTGCGTTACTGGGCCGCGTCAGGGCGCCCGGGCACCGACACCGCGATCGATGAGGCGCAGTTGAAGATCGGACGGCGACTAGCCATCAAGATCCTCAACGCGTCCAAGTTCGTCCTTGGCCGACTCGAGAGCGCCCTCGAGGTCAGCCCCGACGACGTCGTCGAACCGCTCGACCGTGACGTGCTGGCGTTGCTCGCTCAGGTCATCCTCGAGTCCACCCTCGCCTTTGACGCGTACGACTACGCCCGCGCGCTCGAACGCACCGAGGCGTTCTTCTGGTCGTTTTGCGACAATTACGTCGAATTGGTCAAGACCCGCGCCTACGGTGACATCGCGGACCCCGCGACTCGTTCGGCCCACGCCACGCTCTTGCTCTCCCTCTCGGCCCTACAGCGACTCCTCGCTCCATTCGTGCCCTTCGTCACCGAAGAAGTCTGGCATTGGTGGCACGACGACTCAGTGCATCTGGCGCCGTGGCCGACCATCGACGAACTCGGGGCGGCCCCCGTCGCGTCCGGGATCTACGCAGCCGTCGGCGACGTGCTCGAAGCGGTGCGCCGCGAAAAGAGTACTCAAAAAGTCTCCCAGAGAAAGGAGGTCGCCGAGCTTCTCATCGCGGGGTCCGGGGAACTACTCGAGCTCATCGCGTCGGGCCAACGCGACCTCGTGGACGCGGGTGGAGTACGTAGCGTGGTCTACGACGAGGCCAGCGTCTTTCGGGTGACTGCAACATTGGCCAGCGACGACTGACGACCTGATCGTCGCCCGGAGCAGGAAGAGGCGTCGACCCTCACGACACCACCAGTACGCGAAGATCCTCCGACGTGACTTCGTAGATTGCTCGTTGGTCGAAGGCTCGCCCGAGGGCCCGGCAGAAGGCCTCGGACTGGTTGAAGATCGCCAGGCCCTTCTCCTCGGGCCACCCGCCGCGGGGATCACGCCCGAGAGCGGGCGAACTGGCGAGGCCTCGCGAGAGTGCGAGTTCGCCCAGTTCGTGGCGGCGGCGCTCGTTGTCCGGGTCGAGCCGAGTCGAGAACGCGTTATCGGCGCTCACCACGTAGAAGGTTCCCCGGCGATGCGCCACGCTGCGCGCGGGCTCCCACCCGTCGTCCTCGTACTCGTCCACGAGTACCTCCACCGGCGGCGACTGGTAGCTGGCGAGAAGCTCGTCAGTCAGGGGACGACGCGGTCGAACCACGGATTCGGCGAAGGCGACCGCGGCTCGGGTGGTCGAGGACGTGCGTGGACTGGCGGTGTGATCGAAAGCGTGCTGGGTGAGCGGGAGCTCCACGTAGTAGACCGGCGCGAGGGCGCGCACGCGAAACTCCTCGACGAAGTCGCGCGCCACGTTGACGTCGACCAGCGTGTCGTTGCCCCCCTGGACCACCAGGAATGGTGGCGCGTCCACGCGAATGCGGTGCAGCGGCGACATCGCTTCATAGAGGTCGTGATTCCCCGCGTAGGGACGTTGCACCACCCGTCGTTCGAGCAGGACGCGTAGGCCATGACCGAGTCCGTGCCAATGGGCTTCGTCCCCGGTCATCTCGAGCACGCTATAGAGCGACACGCATCCACGGACGGACCAGTCCGTCACGTTGCGCTGATCCTCACTCAACCAGTCGCCGGGCTCCGCCAAGGCGAGGAGCGACGCCAGGTGACCGCCCGCGGAGCCGCCCGCCAACACGATGCGGTCGGGGTCGCCCCCGTAGTTCGCCACGAACTTCTTCGCCCACCCCAGGACCCGCTTCGCGTCAATGATGTGCGCCGGCCACGGATCATTGGGCGCGAGTCGATAATTGCTCGTGACCACAATCCACCCGCGTGAAACGAACTCGTGCAGCATCGGGCGGCCCTGTTCGCGCTTGTCACCAAAGGTCCAGCCGCCACCGTGGAAGTAGATGATCACGGGAGCGTTCTGGGGCGTGCGCGATGTTCGCCAGACGTCGAGGCGCTGGCGATGGTGCGCCCCGTACGCCACGTTCGACGAGACCTGAAGATCGCGCGGGTGAAAGGGTAACTGCAGCATCGTGCGCCACCACGACCCCGCGACATCGTCACGCGGTCGTCCGACGCGAAGGGGTCGACGCGGACTCGTCGCGAGCGCCCGACGAACGACCGACCGTGACAAGAACTGCACCACGATCAACGCCAGGTTCTCCGTGACAACGATGGCGCTCACTACGAAGACGAACAGACTGAGCCACGGCGTAGGCCATCCCCACCAGTGCAGTAGCGCGAGAAGGAGTACTTCGAAAATGATCGCCTGCACGGGCAATTCTCCGGCGGCCCACCCCACGGGATAGGCCAGAGCGGCGAAGACCCCCCGGCGTCCCGGACGCAACGCGGTCAAGGCCGATACGGTCATCCATAACGACACCGTGATGATCAGGTAGGCCATACGCCATTTTGGTCCCTGCGTCGCGGCGGGGGCAAACCTACCTACAATCGACTCATGCTCCCCTTCGTCGCACCGCTCGAGACATTACGCGGCACGGTAGGCCTCTGGACGAGCGCGCACGAGTCCGTCGCACCGCGCGTTCACGGTGGCGTCGCCGGGGAGATCGAATCGCTGAGCTTTTCGGCTCTCTGGTTCCCCGAGTCGTGGGGGCGCGAATCGCTCACCAGCGCGTCCCTCCTGTTGAGCGCGAGTTCCACACTCGTGATCGCCACGGGCATCACCAATATCTGGGGGCGCGACGCCGTAGCGACGGTGAACGCCGCGCGGACGTTGAACGCGACCTTCGAGGACCGATTCGTGCTGGGCCTGGGAGTCAGTCACCAACCACTCGTCGAGCGGTTGCGCGGGCATACCTACGAGACACCCCTGCGCGCGATGCGCGAGTACCTGAACGCCATGGACGCGGCACCCATGCACGCCTACGAGAAGGACCAGAGCTATTGCCGGGTCATCGCGGCGCTCGGCCCTAAGATGCTCGAACTCGGTGCGCAGTGCGCCGACGGCGTGCACACGTATCTCGTCGACGTCGACCACACCGCCGCGGCGCGTTCCCTCGTCCGCGAGAAGTTCCTCGGCGTCGAACAGGCCGTGGTGATCGGTCACGGTCGCGAGGAGTTCCTGCGACGCGCCCACCAGCACCTCGAGTCGTACACGGGGCTCGAGAACTACCGCGCGAACTGGCGCCGCATGGGATTTGGTTCCGACGACTTCGTGCGGGGAGGCTCCGAGCGACTCTGCGACGCCATGATCGTTCACGGTGATTGCGACACCATCAACCAACGGATCGAGGACCATTTCTCCGCCGGCGCCGACCACGTGTGCCTCCAGGTCCTCGGGCCCGACGCGGCCACCCCGCCGAGTGTGGACTGGCGCCTCGTGTCCGACGGCCTCGACAACGTTCGACGACGTCGCCCGTGACGTGCGACGTGTCGGGGTGAGACGAGACGACGTCGCGAAGGGAAGGGGCGTGACTAGTGGGGGTCGCCGGGACCAAAGATGATGACGCCGTCGCCCCCGGT
>JAJZEN010000039.1 GCA_021828545.1 Actinomycetes bacterium | reverse complement strand
TCGATTGTCCAACCCCATGGCCGTCAGGAGATAGTCGGCCACTGGTTCGGTCGTGGCGACCGAGTCTCGCGAATCACGTTGACGCGCGAGGGCGATCTGGGCGGTCACGCGCGCCCACTGCGACAAGAAGGTGGCCTCACGGGCGTGAAAATACGACCGGTGTCGTGGCGCGATCCGCGTCAGGTCCGAGTACAGGACCGCCGCCAGGGCGGGCATCGTTGCGGGGTCGTACCAGAAATGGGGGTTCGCCGCGTGGGTGGCGTGACGAAGTCGCGCCACCACCACGACGGTGCGACTCGACGAGGGGGACGCCGATTCGAGTTGGTTCATATAGGCGTCGTAGCCGTCGCCGTTTTGTACCACGACCTGGGCCACGCCGATCGCTTGGGCGATGCGGGGGCTGGCTTCAAAATTATGGGGATCGGTGTTGGGGTTGTTCATCACCGACGTGACGTGCACGTAGGCGCCGCCAATCTGGGCCAACACGTCACCGTACTGATTCTCGGCGGCAACGACGTTGATGACACCCGGCGTCGAGAGGGCGGAGGTGCACCCCGCGAGCGCGAGGGATCCGGCCACGAGCACGAGAGCCAACGCCACGGGATTTCGCCGAGCAACGGCCTTTTTCAGAACCATTCTTGATACCTTAGTCGGAATGATTCTAATCAACAAGTGGACCGGGACTACGATAGGGGCGTGACGGCCACGAGAAACACCACCCAGCGACGTGAGGTCATTCGCGCCCTCGAACGGGTCCAGGGCTTCGTCAGCGCGCAGGATCTCCACGACATGATCGTGCGTGACGGGGGCGAAGTGGCGCTAGCGACGGTCTACAGCCAGTTACGCAAGCTCTCCGACGCCCACCAGATCGATGTCGTGATGACCGATCGCGGCGAGTCGCTCTACCGGCGCTGCGGCGACGACGCCCACCACCACCACCTCGCGTGTCGTACGTGCGGCGCCACCGTGGAGGTCGACGCCCCCGAACTCGAACGCTGGGCCCAGGAGATCGCCGAGCGTTTCGGCTACGGCGAGGTTCGCCACGTCTTGGAGCTCAATGGGACCTGTCTCTCGTGTCGCGCGCGCTGAAACTCGTCGCGCGCTCGCGCGGCGACCTCCCGCTCTACGACCTCGATGACGTGCGCGACTACGGCCTCGACGTCGTCGTCACCACCCGCCACGGCGGCGTGAGCACCTCGCCCTACGCGTCGCTCAATCTCGCCGACCACGTGGGCGACGACGGGGTCGCCGTCGCCGAGAACCGTCGACGGGTGGCGCACGCTCTCGCGGTGCCGGCCCCCTCATTGGTGGTGGCCACCCAGGTGCACGGCAATGTGGTCAACGACGTCGACGACTGGAGTGGTGGCGCTCTCGTGGGGGACGCGCTGGTCGCCACGCGCGACGACGTCGCGCTCGCGGTCCTAGTGGCGGACTGTGTGCCGCTCCTCATCCTTGACCCCCGTGGACCGCGCTTCGCCCTCGTCCACGCCGGTTGGCGGGGTCTGGCCGAGGGAATCATCCCCGCCACGCTCGCGCACTTCGCGCGTGTCGGCGAACTCCTCGTGGTCATCGGCCCGCGCATCTCGCCCGCGAGCTATCAGGTGGGACCAGAGGTCGCCACGTCGTTCGAATCAATTCCGGGGGCGTGCCGCGAGGACGTGGGGGATCGCCGTCGTCTCGACCTCGGGGTCATTGCCCAACACCAACTGTTGGCGCACGGGGTGCCCAGCGAGAACGTACTGGTGGCCGGTGCGATGACCGACGGCGGTGGGGAGTTCTACTCGGACCGCGCCGCGCGGCCCAGCGGACGATTCGCTCTGGTCGCGCGACGCACGTCGTAGAATTCGTGGGTGGGAACCAGCTCGTGAACCGCGCCGAATTGTTCCGCTACGTGCGACTCGAGGTGAGCGACGACACGTTGACGGGCCACTACGAACTCGACGGACGCCGCTTCCGCGAGGAAGTCGTCTTCGAATCAGTCTCGTCATTGCGCGACCCGGCCCCGGTCGCCGTGGCCGAACTGTGGTTCCTCCTGGCGGGACTCTCGTATTACAAAGCCGGCGCGGCGCGGCGTATCGATCTCGGCGAGACGGGCGTGGGCCCCCACGGTCGAGCGCTCCTCGAGGCTGCCCTGCACGACGGACTCGGGGAATACTCGTTTCGCAATAACCTTCCCCTCGATGACGTCCTCATCACCGGGGGGACCCAAGTGCGCGTCGCCCCACCGACCCTCGACGCGGCGCGTGTGCTCATCCCCTTCGGGGGCGGCATCGACTCGGTCGTCACCGTCAACGAACTCCATCACCTCGATCGTTCCCTGTTCGTGGTCAGTCCCGCCAGCGGACGATTCGCGCCCCTCGAAGCGACGGCCGCGGTCTCGAAGCTCGACGTGGTCCGCGCCGCCCGGCGCCTCGACCGGCAGGTACTTCGCGGCGACGAGAATTTCTTCAACGGTCACGTGCCGGTGACCGCGATGGTGACTCTCCTCGCGGTGGTGGGGGCCCTCGCGTCCGGACACGGGGCGGTGGCCATGAGCAACGAACACTCCGCCTCGGCGGCGAACGTGCGTTGGCGCGACCGCGACATCAACCACCAGTGGAGCAAATCCTGGGCCGCGGAACTCCTCATCGCTGACGCGGTCGCCGAACGCGTCGGGACCGAGTTCGTGGTCGCGAGTTTCCTGCGCGACCGTAGTGAACTGTGGGTCGCCCAACAATTCGCGACGGCGCGCGAGTACCACCACGTCTTTCGCAGTTGCAATCGCGCCTTCGCCCAGGCCCCGAGCGCACGCGCTCAGAACTGGTGCGGCACTTGTGATAAGTGTCTCTTCATCAATCTCATCCTCGCGCCCTTTCTCGACCGCGACGATCTACGCGACATCTTCGCCAGCGAGCCCGTGTCCGATCCACGCCTGGACGACGCCCTGCGCTCGCTGATCGGACTGGGACTCGAGCACAAGCCGTTCGAGTGCGTCGGGGACCCCGACGAGAGTGCGGTGGCCCTGGGACGTTTGAGCGAGCTCGTCGCGTGGCGCGACGTACGACGCTTCGGCGAACTCGCCCGTCTCACCACCCCCGACCGCGATTTCGCGGACCTGCTCCAGCCCCAAGGAAGTAGCCGTGTTCCGGCCCACTGGCTTCGCTGACCTGGCGGACAAGCGCGTGGGGATCTTCGGCTTCGGCGTCGAGGGTAGGGCCACCGCGCGTCGTCTCGCCACACTCACCGCGGACGTCGTGGTGGTCGATGACGACGCCCGCGACGCACTCGCTACCACTCGGGGGGGGCTCGAAGCCCTGAGCACCTGCGACGTGGTCCTCAAAAGTCCGGGGATCCCTCGTCGCCGCGACGACGTACGCGCGCTGGAACAACGCGGCGTCATCGTGACCTCAGCGTTGAATCTGTGGCTACACGAGGTGGACCCCGGTCGCGTCATTGGCGTGACCGGCACCAAGGGTAAGTCCACCACCACCTCGCTCATCGCGTTCTTCCTACGTTGCCTGGGACTCGAAGCGCACGAACTCGGCAATATCGGACGACCGCCCTACGACGTGGGCGTCGACGTCACCACGGGCTGGCTCGTGCTCGAGATTTCGAGTTTCCAGGCGGTCGACCTCACGCTCGCCCCGGGGATTGTGGTCGTGACGTCGCTGGGCGCGGACCATCTGGATTGGCACGGCACGCTCGAGCAGTACCACGCGGACAAACTCTCGCTCACCCGCGCCCCGGGCGACCACGTCACACTGCTCCCCGCGGGCCCCCAGTTCGACCACGTGGAGTCACTCCTGGGCGGCGAGCGTCGAGTGATCGGTCCCGAGGACACGGGTCTCGCCAGGTCACTGGGACTGCTCGGGGCGCACAACGACCACAACGTGGCACTCGCTCTCGCGGCGTGCGCCCAGGCAACGCCGTGGTCGTACCACGAGATTCGAGAAGTGGCCGCGACACACGCCCGGGAATTCACTCCCCTACGGGGTCGACTCACGTTAGTTGCGAGCCGTGATCGGAATGATGGTCGCCGCGTGCGCTACGTGGACGACGGACTCGCCACCGCGCCACTTCCCACGATCGCGGCGCTCGAGGTTTTCGCGGCCGAACCCGTCGCGCTCATCGCCGGCGGCTTCGATCGTGGCGTCGATTATGAGTCGCTGACGCTCGCCCTCACCACACGCGCCGCGACGACGACACTCGTCACGCTCGGGCCCGCGGGTGAGCGTCTGGGAGAGAGTGTGAGTTCGCGGGGGTCCGACGTGACGGTCCACGCCGCGCGCGACATGGCCGCCGCGGTTCGGGTCGCGAGTGAGGCCGTCGCGGGTGGGGGCGTCGTGCTCTTCTCGCCCGCGGCGCCGAGCTTCGACGCCTACCAGAACTGGTCCGAGCGCAGCAACGATTTCGCTCGCTTCGCGATCGAGTTCGCGGTCCGCTAATCGTCGTTGGCGTTGGTAATTGGTCCGTGGACCCCGCGTCGCTCCCCTCATCATTCCATTGGGACCCGCTGGAGCCTGGGAGGAGATTCGAACTCCTGACCTGCGCATTACGAATGCGCTGCTCTACCGACTGAGCTACCCAGGCGCGACCATACAGACTACCCGATTCGTCGAAGCGCCCTATAACCGGGCGAGGGACAACATCAAGTCGCTCAACAATAATGTCTCGTCAATATTGCTCGACAGCCGTTGGTTCGTCTCGAACACGAGGTCGAGGGCCGCGAGCGAGGACGCCACCCGATACGACGCACGCGAATCAGCCGGTCGTGGCGGCCCACTCGTGTCGCCCAGGGCAGCGACCATACGATCGCGGTAGGCCCCCGAGAGCACACTGAGACCGAATCTCAGCTCTTCGGTGCGGAATCGACGTTGTTCGCGTTTGAACTGCGACTCGATTTCCTTGCGATTGCCCACCGATCGCAGACCCACCTCCTTGGCCTCGCGCGTGCGGCGCGCTAACTCCTCCGCGTGCATCGACTCCAGCGGCCGCATCGCGGCGTCGATCGCGGTCACGATCTCGGCGGCGAGGAGGGCCGCCCCCGACGCGGTGCCATTGAGACGCTCGGGAACCGAACGCCACACATCGAGACGCTGCTCGAGCGCCGGATCACGTACGAGCACCCGCGCGCGCGAGAGATTGCCGCCAGCGGATCGCGCCACGGTCAGGGCGACGTCGGGCGCCACCCCCTCGGCGCGCAACACTTCGGCTAGCCCCGTCTCGCTCATGGCGTGAAAGTTGATCTGCACGCAACGCGAGATGATCGTCGCCAGGGTCTCAGGGAGATCCTCCGCCGTCAGTAGAAAGATCGTGCGCGCGGGCGGCTCCTCTAATGATTTGAGCATCGCGGGAGCCGACGGCGCGGCTCCGGTGACCATGAGTTCGATGTCGTTGACGATCATGATCTGGTATCCCTCGCCCAGGGGCCGACGCCGACTGATCCGGTCGATCTCACGTAGGTCATCCACTCGCCACGACACCCCAGCGCGCTGGGCGACGTGGACGTCGGCGTCGACGCCGTCGAGGACGCGACGACACGCCTCGCACGTCCCGCACCCGAACTGGGGGCACTGCAACGCCGCGGCGAAGGCGACGACCGCGTCACCGACGTTCGATCCCCGCGGTCCGCTGAAGAGGTAGGCGTGCACCGGGTGACGCACGTGCTGGCGCAACACCGCGACGGCACGGCCTTGACCGACCAGGGGCGAAAACACATCGTTCACCAATCGAGTTGGTCCAGTTGTTCGTCGATGATCGCGGCCACGTCCTCGAGAGTCCCCCGTCCGTCAACCACGAACCAGCGCAACGGCTCTCGTCGCGCCATCTGAAGGTACCCTTCACGCACCCGTTCGTGAAACTCGGCGTCGGCGGACTCGAAGCGGTCCTCGGCGTTGCGCGAGCGTCGCTCGTTCGCGGTGTCGATATCGATGTCAATCAAAACCGTCAGGTCCGCCGCACACCGCCCGATCGCTAGATCCGTCGCCGCAGCGAGTTCGGCGAGATCGACGCCGCGGCCGTAGCCCTGGTAGGCCAGGGTCGAAGCGTCGAAGCGATCGGCGACGACGTGAGAACCGCGCGCCAACGCGGGCTCGATCACCGTCGCCACGTGGTGCGAGCGGTCCGCCAGCATCATGAGGGCCTCGGTCACGGGTGTCATCGGCGTCGAGGCGTCCAGAACCCAGCGTCGTAATTGCGCCCCCAGGGCACTGTCGCCGGGTTCGAAGGCGAACAGCGCCCCACGCTGTGCGGCGACGCGTCGGGCTTGGGTGCTCTTGCCGCACGCGTCGATTCCCTCGAAGACGACGAACGTGCCCCGCGCCACTATCCGCGATCCGTGGGCGACGTCGCGGTCGTCAGCGCCGCGTTGGCTTGGGCCCCGCGCGCCACCGCCGCACGTTTGGCGGCCCCGGTGGCCTTGGTGGCCTTGGTGGCCTTTGTGGCCTTGGTGGGAGTCTTCGTCGCGACCGACTTCTTCGCAGCGGATCTCTTGGGCGTCGTGCTCGACGTCGCGGCGGTCGCCTTCTTCGTGCCCTTCTTCACCGTCTTCTTCGCGGCGGGTTTCTTCGCGGCGGGTTTCTTCGCGGTCCGCGACGATGGTTCGGCGTTGCGACGTTCGGCCAGGAGCTCACACGCCCGGTCGAGCGTGAGGGTCTCGGGTGCGTCGCCGAGGCGCAGGGTAGCGTTCACGTCGCCGTCGGTCACGTAGAGTCCAAAACGTCCTGAGCGCACGACGACGTTGCGCTTGGTCACCGGGTCTTCACCCAAATCCTTGAGGGGTCCCGCCGCCGCCCGGCGTCCTCGTTGCTTGGGCTCGGCGAGGAGGGCGAGCGCCCCGGGCAGATCAATGTCGAAGATCAGATCCTCACTCGAGAGTGACCGTGTCTCCTTACCCCAAGTGAGGTAGGGGCCGTACCGGCCGTTCTGAGCCAGGACCGGCTCCCCGTCCTCGGGGTGAGCCCCTACTTCGCGCGGCAGTGACAACAGTCGACGAGCGTCGCCGAGGGTCAGGGCGTCGGGGGACATGGTCGAGAACAGCGACGCCGTCTTGGGTTTGTCCTTGGGATCGCTCACCTCGCCCACCTGAACGTAGGGTCCGTAGCGCCCCGCCTTGAGGAAAATGGGTAGGCCACTCTCGGTATCGACACCGAGTTCTCGGTCGTTACTCGGGGCGGCGAGAAGTTCGAGGGATCGCTCGACGGTGAGGGTGTCGGGCTCGGTGGCCTCGGGAATCGACACCCGGTCCTCCCCGTGTACCAGGTAGGGGCCATAGCGTCCCGACCGGACCGAAACGACCACGCCGTCGGGCGCGGGACCGATCTCGAGGGAGTTGATCGCCGCGAAGTCGAAGTCGTGCTGGACGTGGGTCATGTGCTCCAGGCCCAGTTTGGCCAACTCCGTGGTCGCGCTGGGGTCACCGAAATAGAAACGCCGCAGCCACGGTTCGAGGTCCTGGCGTCCGTCGGCGATGTCGTCGAGTTGACTCTCCATCTCGGCGGTGAACTGATAGTCCACCAGATCAGCGAAGTACATCTGCAAGAGGTTCACCACCGCGAAGGCCCGAAAGGCGGGCACGAGGGATTTCCCCTTCTTCCACACGTAGCCACGACGGTCGATCGTCTTCATGACGCTCGCGTACGTCGACGGTCGCCCGATACCCAAGTCTTCGAGCTTCTTGATGAGCGTCGCTTCGGAGAAGCGGTCCGGGGGCTGCGTGTCGTGACTCTTCATCGCCACGTTCACCACGGGGACCGTCTCACCCTCGACGAGGGCGGGCAGGATGCGCTCCTGGTCGGCCAATTCCGCCTCGGGATCATCGGTCCCCTCGACGTAGGCGCGGCGAAAGCCCGGAAACTCAATCCGTAGTCCCGACGCACTCAATCCCGCCTCGAGGTCGCCGTCGCGGCCGTGCACCGTTCCGAGCGACGCGCTCAAACGAACGCGGTCCTGGGTGAGTCGTGCGTCAACCATCTGAGAGGCGATGGTGCGCTTCCACACCAAGTCATAGACCGCGAGTTCGTCGCCCCCCAGACTGGCCTGGGCATCGTCGAGACTGCGAAACACCTCACCCGCTGGGCGAATGGCCTCGTGCGCCTCCTGGGCGTTCTTCACCTTGCGGTCGTAACGCCGGGGCGCGTCGGCCACGTAGTCG
>JAJZEN010000149.1 GCA_021828545.1 Actinomycetes bacterium | reverse complement strand
CCTCGCACCGCGTTCGGCGCGCACCCGGGGCAGTTGCTACGCGGCGCCGTGGTGTCGAAAGCATCACGTCGCCCGCGAAAAATGTGACTGGCGAGGACTCTCGGGTTCGTCGAAAGGGTCTTCAATTCTGGGCCGAATCAGACGGTTGAGTATCTCAATGCCACGACCTCCGTGCGTCGTGGCCAGACTCTCACAGATGTGGCTCAGAATTTTCGGTGCAGGTCAACTGGCTCGCTATCCGGGGTCCCCGCAGGGTTACCCATTTGGATGATGGCGCGTTACTACTGGACGACATCGGGACCACACTAATTGTGGCGGAGAAATTCGATGGTACGACGGAACTGAATTGGTTGTAACGTCGCGACTCGAAGTGTATTGGTGTGCACCGAATACTACCGTGAGACCACTTGAGGTAGCATCCCGAATTAGCAGTTGGTTGATCGTTGGATTCCCGACCGAGGAGTCACAAATGAAGCAATTGTTCCTACATCCGATAGATTCACTTACCGAGCGGACGCCTAAGAACGTGTCAACGGTGGTCGTGCTCGTTGGTGTGGCTATCGCAACTGTTGTTTTTTCGGTGACGCCCGCTCAGGCGATCACCAATGCGCACGCGGCGCCAAAGTCACAGGACTTCTACAAGAGCGATGGTGCCCTGCTAGCGACGCTTCCATTCGTTGGAACCATTTTTATTTGTTCGGTTGTCGAAATAACTCCGCACCTTGCTCTAACCGCAAGTCACTGCATCACCTCTCTCCCTTCGGGTACATCTCTCTATGTTGCCTTTGGATCAGACATTGCTTGTGGGGGGGAATCAACGAGTGCTGCCGTGTCTGCTCCGAACGGGTGCCTAGACACTGTTTCTAAATCACAAGTACGTGCATTTGTGCCTAGTGGTGCTGGTACGTCGAGTTACGCGAGCGATATCGCGTTACTCGAAAGCACGACTAAATCGGTACTCGGGGGGTCACACTTTCCGAGAAATCCGACGTCCGAGCTTTCTCATAGCGGAGAAGTATTTCCCACTGTGGCAGTTTATGGCTGGACAAGTGGAGGATCGAGAATCGCACCGGCCTACGTGCCAACTCTGTTTTCAAAGTATGGGATCTATAGGTCGGTCAGTCTCTCCACACTGTTTTTGCAGGAAAAACCGTCAAACATGTTGCCAATAGGGGCAATCTGTAATGGTGACAGTGGTGGTGCGAATTACGTATCGAACGATGGTGGAAGGAAGTTCTATCTAGCGGCGCTTACGAGCACTGGACCTACGAGTAACACGACGTCATGTACGTGGCCAAATCTCTCGTCACCAATCGACTTACCCTCGGTACAAAGGTTTCTTGCGGGACTGAAAACGAATTTCAAGAAGGAACTGACAACCTGGTTAGCCACAAAAGGTGTGTCAAATCCCGACTAGGCAATACGAGAGGCTGATGATTGAACCTCAAGAGACTGCTGAGATCGGATGCCACTTGCACTGAATCGGGCGTCCGACATAAGTCAACTGGGGCGAAGTGCGCGGAAGCCTGAGCGACGCTCAACAGGTGGAATCGGTGCTAGTGCCAAGGACCGTTGCCCAGGAACTGCGCATGCCTTCGACGTAGACGGCGTCAGCTAGCCAAAGTGTTGCGTGTCCCTCGTTCCAGAGCCGGCTCCACGGCTGGGTGCTCGCCTCGTGTCCGCTCCTCAGCAGTTCGTACATCGACCTGATACGTGGGCCGAGCATGTCGACCAAACGACCACGCTCCTCCTGACCGAGGCCGTACCCCTGGACCAATGCTGCGAGTCGCTGGCCAGCGACCTCGTCGCTGAACGGAGCATTGGGGGAGAGCGGAACAAACCCATGGGCGGCGTATGCCAGGTCCCATAGTCTCGATCCCGGTCCGGCACCGTCCCAATCGATGAACGTAAGTTTGTTCGCCGTGCGCACAAGGTTCCAGGGCGCCAGATCGTGGTGACAGATTAAGTCTTCCCGGTCTGGAGCGATGGCGACGTTCCAGACGGTTTCGGCAGGAGGGATGTACGCGCTCGACGCGTCGTGGAGACGACGAATCACCCGACCGACTTCGGTGAGGCGAGAGATGTCTAGATCGGAGGGGTCCGGATCGACAAAGCCTTCTGAGAAGGAGAGCACTTGGCGTCCGGCTTCGTCGTATCCCAGTGCCTGGGGTGCCCCTTCGAAACCGACCTCACGAAAGTGCGCTAAGAGGGCGTCCACGCTTGCAGACCACGGCATTGCCGGGCGACGTACGGTGTCACCAACTCGCACGACCCCCATGGTCACATTTCCCGTTAGGGGCACCCCTTCCTGGGAATCGTGATTCACGAGACACCAGCGTAGGTCGACGTGGCTGGCGGGCTGCTGACCTCAACCCTCGCGATCTAGTTCAAGCTCCGTGAATGGTTGCATTCTTGTCACGTCGGGCCTCCAACACCAAGTAGACCCCAGTTGCCGTGAGTCGCCAGTGCGCGGTAGCACAGCTATCGAATCGGGCCTCGGACACGATTTGGTCGTAACCAGATGTTCCATGAACCATCATCCGGGTTAAGTCTCAGACATCGGAAGCAAGCATGGCATTGGCACGCCACGTCACAAGATCATTTGCGGTCTGCCCCGAACTTGCATGACCTGACATGACACATGAACGGACGAAATGTGAGATCGGAGAAATGGCTCAATGAGGCGCGAGGAACTCCCCAAGCAGTAACACAACTACAAACAGACCGATAACGGTCGATGCAATGGTCTTTAGAGAGCGATCATGATGTCTCCAAATTGCGAAGATACCAAGGAAAGAGGCCAGCACCATGCAGATTCCGGAAGCGACCATCGGAATACCCAGCCCTAGATTGTCGGTGAGCTTGTTGCCGCCCGTCTGATGGAAAAAGATGATTTCCACGAGAGCGGAGGCGAAGAAGAGCAGAGCCGCCTTCATCAGCCGATAGCACCACTTGCCTGGGCCCGTCATTGGCTGAGATTCCACACTTCGAACCTATTTCGAAACGGAGTCATTCAGGCGAGTTCTTGAAATGGATGATTGAACCACGTCATGTTCCTCAACGCCTGCAGGGTTGCGACGGACCAAGTTTCCGCTGACGCGATTTGCGCCGGGTCCAGCCAACCGCCAGCGGATAGTGGCAGATCCGCCTTTCTAGACCTCCGGCATCAGGTCAATCGGCGCTGTTGTCGGTTTGCTCAACATCTTGTTTCCAGAGACATGGTCTCTGGGGAAAGATGGTCACGTATGCAGTATCGGTCCGGAGTGTGACAGTTCCCTTACTCCGCCGCCAACGAAATTTGCCAAAGGGGGACGTTTTATTGTCGACGCTGGCATAGCGTGTTGTGGCAGGGTAAGCAACGACAATGTTCGTAGACTCGCCAGCGGCGTCGTGCCTATGGCCGGACTAGTGCGGATCAAAGCCATGTCGCTCGGCACGTGCAATTCCGAGCAGTGCGAAATGCCCCGGTGACGCCTCACTCGGACTCAGTCGTAGGTGAAACTGCCCACGACACGTCCCGTCGTGGCATTCACGATTACGTTCAAGTAACGATTCGGTGTATTCCCAGGCGCCAGAGGACTCATCGTTCCTCCCGTGATGCGAACGATATAGGAGGGCACCGCCTTGGGTATGAGCGACGTGGTTCCGACCCAATCATGAATGATCTGCTCATCATTGACGTAACCGCCCAGAGATTCAAAGACGACTCGCCACGGTTCCATGGTGCCGAACTGGTCTGTAACGATCCGTGCGGCTGCAGTGGGCGTTATCCGTACCTGTGACAACTGAGAGTCGCTCAGACGCGTGAACTGCAGCTGACCGAATGCAGCCATTCCCCGAGGAAGCGCCCGAAACGCGTCGCGGTACACACCCGATGGTCCCGAAGAACTCGTCGCACTCAGTAGAGCGGCCATGACCGACGCAACGGCCAGGACTGCGATCGGGACCAGTGAAAGAATGTTGCGTCGTGTCGTACCCGTAACCCTAGAACTCGGATCACATATCGGTGCTGCGGCATCCTTGAGATACCAGGTTCGTTCCGCACCGGTTACCCACATCTCCACCGTGAGATTGCTTCGTGTGTCGCGCGTACGACACCTCCACCTGGCACCCCAGACCTGAGTTGTCTGAGGAGTCGAGTTCAGGATCGGGCCCGAACGCCAATTCGACCGATTGCTTCGTATTCTCGAGTCGTGAGAATGGCTTCACGATCGTGTCGAGAATCTTCGACTTTCTCGCGCCGTCGCGGTGCTCGCGTCGACCCGCAAGGGATCGCGCCGAGTACTCGGCGATCGCGAAGATCCCCTTCCTCGGACGTCCTCACAGCACTACGCGTCAGCGCCTCGCTGGCGGTAGGTCTCGTGCTGGGTATAGGCGTATTCGGTGGAGGTGTTGTCCAAGCGGCTACCACTTCAGCGCCGTCGGTGGCTCGGGGTACGCCCCTCACCGATACGACCCTCGGACCCGGCACCGAGATCATCGCCGTCGATGAGATCTCACCGGCGTTGGGATACGCCGTGGCGTACCCAACCGACCGCGGTCGCGGCTCGTTCTTCCTCGTTCGCACCACCAACCTCGGTACCAACTGGACGGTTCAGTCCGCGCTACCTCTGGGGTCGTTTCGCGGCCCGTACGGCGTTGGAGCCGTTCCGATGATCCAGTTCGTGACTCCGAAAATCGGCTACGCGTGGGTGCAGAACGGGAAACTCTGGGTGACCACAGACGTGGGCGCCACGTGGTCACAACTATCGAGACTAGGAATCCAGCCGTCGTTCGTGATCTCCGGCGCGACGATGTTCGTCGCGAGTGACGATTGCAAGGGCACGATTCCCTCCAACGGCCCAGCGCAATGCCCGAGTACCCTCACGCAATTTCGTGTCGGTATGACACGGCCAATGCACACGGCCACAATCCCCGAACTTGGCGCGCCAGAGGGCCGCGCGGCGACGGTCCTCGTCGCACTCTCGAGTTCCCGACTCATCGTCGCCGAAGGCGTGGGAGGGCGCACGTCGTTGCTCGAGACGATGAACGCCGGCGCCTCGTGGAAGCTACTGAACAATCCCTGTCACGCGACGGATGCAACCCAACTGCTCACACTGAGCACCGACCAGTGGTTGCTCTACTGCTTCACGGGTGGTGGCATGACCCAGGGCACCAGTGAACTTTGGGTTTCGCACAATGGCTCGGGGTCATGGTCTCTCGTCGCCCTCGCGAACCAATCGGGTCGCGATATGGGTCATATCCGAGATGTGTTTGCGACGTTTTCCGTGAGCGGTAACGGCCGCATCCTCTTTGGTGCCCTCGGTGGCGCCGGTGGCGGTCTCGAATACAGCACAGATGGTGGCCGCTCCTGGACCTCCGCAAACCTGTCGACGGCCGTCTTTGGTGGCGCGCCCGAATACGTATCAACCTTCGGCGCCACGGGTGCGATCCTTGACGTGCAGGGAGGTGCGCAATTTCGAACGATCAACGGACTTAGCTGGCACAAACTGGCGCCTCTTCCCGCGGGTCGGTACCACGGTGACGCGATCTGCACTCGTGCACAAGGAACAGTTGCTGCACTGGGGCGCCCAACACCTAGCCCCACCGTCTCGGGAGCTACGCCCAACCCGCTCAATGTCTCCTTGCGCTATCCAGTCGTGTTCACCAACAGGAGTGACGTCGCCTGCTACCTCAACGGCATCCCTTCGGTGCAACCGAACGCGGGCCCCTCGCATTCATTGGTTGGTCCAGCTTCCACCCAAACCGCCGGGAACTATCCGGGTGCATTCGTGATCCTGCGCGCGCACGGTGGTGTCGCGAACGTTTCGGTGGTGATTGAGCGTGCGAGCGACCTGACCCAGCACTGCACTGTTCGAACGGCGCGCGGTTTCGTCGTTCGGTTCTCACCTCCCTCGACGTTCCAGGTAGCGCTACGTGCCCGCGCTCTCTGCGCGAATGCGTCCACCGTCTCGGTCAATGGCGTTGCTGCGGGCGTTTAAGCGCAACCCCTTCGGCGAACGGTGTGGATGACTGCACGTGCGGCGCTCACCGTGCGACACTGGTCCCGGTTCTCAGTGCTCGACGCAATGAGCGGTACGGTACAGCGAACGTCCCGTATCGAAGTGGAATCGCACTTGACGAGTGCAACGTCGTCGCACTACGCATTGCAAAGGAGTCGTTATGGAATGGATGACACGGGCTCGCCCGAAGACCGATCGGATCGCCTGTCCCTGGTTGATTCGGCGATTCATCGACCCGGAAGCGACGATTACCTATGTACCCGCCGATGAACTATTACTACGAGCGACGAGTGAGGGCGCAGTCAGTTTCGACGCCGAGGGAGCGCAGTACACGCACCGTGACGGCAAGTGCACCTTCGAGGTGATGATCGAGGAATTTAACCTCGGTGACGACCCCGCGCTCGTACGCCTGGCGCGGATCGTCCACGCGGCTGACATCGGCGCGGATCTCGACACCGACGCAGCCGGCGCCGGACTCCTCGCCATCGGTATCGGTGGTCTGGACGTGGAAGACGACGACTATCGCCTGCTGGACCGGGGCAGTTTCGTCTATGACGCGCTCTACGCCTGGTGTCAGCGCGACGTCGCCTAGTAGGTGGGGTTCACCGAAAGGGCGCCATGCCGGGTTTCGCGATGGTGACCCGTGAGATGTATGGCCAGTCAGTGGCGTTACCTGTACTGGGCGGCGTCCAAGTGTCGTCGTGATTCGGTCTAGGTTCCACACGAACGGGTTCGCGAACGTGGATCGCAACCGTATCTTCGCTGTACCGGCGTCGTCGTCGACGTGATTCCTGGTGCCGGATTAGTCCCTCAGGATCGGAACGATCCCCTGAAAGTCAGGGCGCTCGCGTTTGTCAACCCCATCGCGCTGCCGAGCACGCGATAGAAGTTGCTTGAAGAGATCGCCTCGCGCACTCGCCCGATACCCGAGACCACCTGGCACCCAGTGGGATTCATGATAATGGCGTCACCGCTCATGCCCTTGTCTCCACGTACCCCAAAGACCAGTTGGTACGTGACGGCGAATTCAGCGGGACACGCTTGGGCACCCGTCGGCGCATCGGGCAACGCGCAGGCGGCGCGAGCGACAGCCCGTGCGGCCGAGGCGGGGGTAACCGTGACTACGGCTGGGAACGTGAACGCGAACTCAGTACCCGGGGCGCTCCTGGAGACATGTAGTCGGTTCACTCGGGGGATGGCCTGACAGAGATGCAACCGTCGATCCTGGGTCGTGGCGGAGATTGGTCCGTTCAACGATAGGCCCTCGGCCGCCAGTAACACCCCGACCAGCACCGCGGTCACGACGATAGCGAACCTCGTCTTCGAGCCCTTCGTGGGATCTCGTCTCCCCATCGCACACTTCGTGTCCGCCCGGTTCCGATTGTTACTGATTATCGCGCAAGACTTCTCGCTGACAGCCCGCCCACTGGTGCTTCCTGAGAAATACCAGTGGAAACCTCCGAACCTGCGACTTCTGAGAAGCACCCAATACTTTCATAATATGTTGATGTAAAAGTGTGAATAACGTGAATATTCATAAAAATATGATCAAAAATTGTTACGTAATTTAGTAAACGTAGGATTACAGGACCAATCACAATAATCAACTTAAAATATAACTTAGTGCTGACTAGAGGGTCATACTGATGACATCGTGGAAGTGGAATTTAACTGAAAAGAATCTTCTTGTTCCCAAGTGTTATGACACATACCCTCAACATTGGCCCAGCACTACATCGCCTAAAAAGAGTAATAAACGCGATTATGACGCTCGGTTATACGGAGTCAAGTCATTTACACTTAGCTGAGAAAAGAGACAAAAAATGCTACGCATCAGCACATACACAGCGCGTGGAAGACGCATGCTCACCGCGATCGTTGTTCTGCTCACGATCGTTGCCGGCACCGGAATCGCGGCCGCCTCAGGGGTCGTGAGCCTTCCGTTCTCGGGAGACGGGAACACCATCAACGGCTGCTACTCACCCGGCGGTCAATTGAAGGTGCTGACAACGACCCACTCCACCTGTCCAAATGGGATGACGCCCATTAAAGACCTTTCGGTAATACACTGACGCTCTAGTCATAACGAAAGACCGCAGTGCCTGAGAAATGAGAAACACAGACGAGTGTCTCCTCCGATGCGCATGAGTCCGTCGTCGGCGAACACGGCC
>JAJZEN010000068.1 GCA_021828545.1 Actinomycetes bacterium | reverse complement strand
CGGACTGACGCTGCTCGTGGTCGTCGTCGGTCATGGTTTCTACAACAGGCCCTCCATCACGAGCAACGAAGTAGGCACCGACGCCGTGGTCACCCATGACACTGGCGGACTTCTCGTCGTGAGGGTGAGCTTGCGTCCTCGTTCGGCGCTGGGTACCTACGTCTTCAAAATCACCCTGGCCAATGGGCATTCGTGCACGGTGAGGTACCAAGTGAGGTAGCCACGCCTCGCGAGGCGAGCGAGGCGAGCGATGCCCACCAGGCGGATCAATTATGTGGAGGCGAGTCAGCGGCCGGGCGTCACTGAGTACCACCGTTAAGGACCTTCAGAAGATTCGCGAGGGATTCGAGTTTCGTCGCGTTGCGCGCCGCGGCCGGGCCACGCGCGGCGATCTCTTGACTGCACCAGTGCACTGAATTCATCGAGTGCGTGCGAGATGTCCGCCAATCACCCGACCCCGGCGTAATTGGGTGGCCCCGGCGATCACTCTCGCCGTCGATGGTTCTTCGCGTGGGCGACGCCTCGCGCACTGAGCGCGTAGTGAACGACGAGCCCGCGACGAGGTCTCAACGATCGCGAGAGGCGCCCAACGAATGTGTGGCGAGGGTGGCGAGGGTGGCGAGGGTGGCGAGGGTGGCGAGGGTGGCGAGGGTCGCGACCTTCACGTGCCCCTGTGCAGTTCCCCCAGCGACCCATGACGGGATTCGTGTCCCCACGTCGAGCCCACGATGTGGAAGGGAATCTCGAGGGGGCGGGTTGAATCGAACCTGAGACTCCAGTGGGTCTCGCGGTATCGCTGCGAGGCCGCCACGACGAGCGTCACGTTACTGGCGAGTAGTGACGTAGCTCCATCACGCTCACGGGTCGGACGTTGCGACTGCGCGTTGAGGGGACTCCGGTCGACGAGGAGCATAGGCGTTGCGCCCCGCCCGGGGGTAGGGTAGTCCGTGGGCGGGACTCGAAGGAGTGTTGATGATCGACGAGGAACTGGTCCAGTTACTGACACCCGAGGGCGAGCGCGTCGCTCACCCGCACTACGCGAGTGGTCTCTCCGACGAGCAGATCCTCTCCATGTACCGTGACATGGTCATCGTTCGACGTCTGTGTAACGAGGCGACGTCGCTCCAGCGCCAGGGGCAACTCGCCCTGTGGGCGCCGCTCCAGGGTCAAGAGGGTGCCCAGATCGGGGCCGGTCGGGCCATGGCGCCGATGGACTTCTCGTTCCCCACGTACCGCGAACACGGCGTCGCGTGGTGCCGGGGGGTGCCCCCCGAGAACCTCCTGCGGTTGTTTCGCGCGGTGAGCAATGGTGGCTGGGACCCCCAGAAGTATCGCCACCACGTGCCCACCATCGTGCTGGGCAACCAGGTGCTCAACGCCGTGGGGTACGCCATGGGGATCCAACGCGACGGCGCCGAGGAGGCCGTTCTGGCGTTCTTCGGCGACGGGGCGTCGAGTCAGGGTGACGTGCTCGAGAGTTTCGTCTGGGCCTCGTCCTTTAACACGCCCGTGGTGTTCTTCTGTCAGAACAATCAATTCGGGATCTCGACCCCCTCGTCGATCCAGTCCAAGGTGCCCCTGTTTCGTCGAGCGCGCGGTTTCGGCTTCCCGGGGGTGCGCGTCGACGGCAACGATCTACTGGCCTGCTACGAGGTCACCCGGACCGCACTGGACCTGGCGCGCTCCGGGGGCGGCCCGACGCTGATCGAGGCCTACACCTACCGCATGGGGGCGCACACGACGTCGGACGACCCGACCCGTTACCGGGTCGACGCCGAGGTCGAGGTATGGAAACTGCGTGACCCCGTCGAGCGGATCAAGGCGTTACTGGTGCGCGAGTGCCGCACCAAGCCCGCGGTCTTCGCGGCCGTCGACGCCGAGGCCGAGGCCTTCTCACTCAAATTGCGCGACGACGTGTTGGCCATGGGGCGGCCCGATCCTCGATCGATGTTCGACCACGCCTACGCGCAGGCGCATCCGTTGATCGACGAGGGACGACGCGAGATGGCCGAGCTCGGGATCGGTGGGGTCGCACACTGATGGCGGTCGTGACGATGACCATGGCCAAGGCCCTCAACGAAGGGTTGCGTCGCGCGATGGAGAAGGACCCCAAGGTCGTGTTGATGGGCGAGGACATTGGCAAGCTCGGGGGCGTCTTTCGTATCACCGATGGTCTGCAGAAGGACTTCGGCCAGGACCGCGTGATCGACACGCCCCTGGGGGAGTCGGCGATCGTCGGCACCGCGGTGGGCCTGGCGATGCGGGGCTACCGCACGGTGTGCGAGATACAGTTCGACGGTTTCGTTTTCCCGGCCTTCGACCAGATCGTCTCGCAGGTCGCCAAACTCCACAAGCGCTCCGACGGGGTCTACACCATGGGGCTGGTCATTCGACTGCCCTTCCAGGGCGGTATCGGGGCGATCGAGCACCACTCCGAGAGCCCGGAGGCGTACTTCGCCCACACCCCGGGACTGCGGGTGGTGTCGTGCTCGACCCCCAACGACGCCTACTGGATGATCCAGCAGGCGACTCACCACGACGATCCCATCATCTTCTGCGAGCCCAAGAGTCGCTACTGGGAGAAGGGCGAGGTCGACCTCGACTCACCCCCCCACGACCTCTTCGACGCCGTGGTGCGTCACCCGGGTACCGACGTCACCGTCGTGGGGTACGGGTCGAGCGTGAAGACGATGCTGCGCGCGGCCGAGGCGGCGGCGGCCGAGGGGACTTCACTCGAGGTCATCGACCTGTGCGGCGTCGCCCCGATCGACTTCGACACGCTCGAGCGCTCGCTCAACAAGACGGGTCGGCTCGTCGTCGTCCAGGAGGCCCCGCGCACCGCGTCGGTGGGTTCAGAGATCGTCGCGGAACTCACCGAGCGGTGCTTCTACTCGCTGCGCGCACCGGGCCTGCGGGTGACGGGCTATCACGTGCCGTACCCCCCCGCGCGAATCGAGGAGGACTATCGCCCGACGGTGGACCGGGTGCTCGACGCCGTGGACCGAGTGATGGGATTCGAGAGTTGAGTCGCGAGGTCTTTCGCATGCCCGACGTCGGCGAGGGCCTCATCGAGGCGGACATCGTCGAGTGGAAGGTCGCCCCGGGTGACGTCGTCACGCTGAACCAAGCGCTGGTGGACATCGAGACCGCCAAGGCGACCGTCGAACTCCCCAGCCCCTACGCCGGCACCGTCGCCACCCTGCACGGTGCGGCGGGTGACACGATACACGTCGGCGAGCCCCTGATCACCTTCGACGTGGGCGACGAGCGGTCCGGACTCGACGGTTCGCGCGAGAGCGAAGGGGAATCCGTCGGGGGACGTCGAGAGCCCGTGCTCATCGGCTACGGCGTCGCCGAGGACGAGCCCGTCCGACGGGTGCGACGTCGCCCCGGTGCGCGCGACGCCGCGACCTCCCCGGTCGACTCGACGCCCCCGGAGTCCGCGCGTGGGCCGGTGCGCACGACCCCACCGGTACGCCTCCTGGCCAAGCAACAGGGCGTGGACCTGGCCGCGCTCACGGGAACCGGGCCCCACGGTCTGGTGACGCGCGATGACGTGCGCCGAGCGCACTCGACGTCGAGGAGTGCGAACGAGCGGGGTCCGTCACCACTCCCGCCCGCCCCGTCGCGTTTCGTCGGCCGCGAGATCGCGTCGTGGTCGCAGGGACCGCGCGAGGAGCGCATCGCGGTCAAGGGTGTGCTCAAGTCCATGGCCGACGCCATGGTCCAGAGTTCGACCCTCCAGCCCCAGGCGGCCGTGTGGTTGCGCGTCGACGCCACCAAGACGATGGAACTCCTGGGTGGACTGAAGAACCACCCGAGTTTCGCGGGACTTCGTCTCTCGCCCCTGACCATCGTGGCCCTGGCGGTGTGTGACGCCGCGCGGCACTACCCCGGCATCAATTCGAGTTTCGACGACCAGAACAAGGAGGTCGTGGTGCGTCGCTACGTCAACCTCGGCATCGCCGCGGACACGCCGCGCGGTCTCCTCGTGCCCAATATCAAGGACGCCGATCGACTCGACCTGGTGGGGATGGCCGGCGCGCTGGCGCAACTCGTCGACGCGGCGCGTCGTAATACCGTGGCCCCGAGTGACATGCTGGGTACGACGTTGACCATCACCAACGTGGGCCCCTTCGGCGTGGACGCGGCCATAGCGATCCTGCCGCCGGGGACCGGGGCCATCGTCTGCGTCGGCAAGGTCGCCCCGGCGCCGTGGGTGGTGGACGACGCGGTGGTGGTTCGTCACGTCGCCGAAGTGGCGATGACCTTCGACCACCGACAGATCGACGGTGCCCTCGCGTCGGCCGTGGTGGCGCACATCGGTCGGTTTCTCGAGGACCCGGCGCCCTCGCTCCTGGCGCGGTAGGCGCTAGCGCGAGGCCGCGAGCGTCGCGAGCGCCCGGTCGGCGTGCACCGACATGGAGAGCTCACTGGAGATGACGTCGAGGAGGGTACGGTCGGTGTCGATGACGAAGGTCGTGCGTTTGACGCGCAGCACGTCGAGTCCGCGCTTGACCCCGTAGCGGGCGGCCACGCGGCCGCCGACGTCGGACAGGAGGGGGTAGTCGAGGGACCTGGTGCGTGCGAACGTCGCCTGTCGCTCGAGCGAATCCATCGAGATACCCAGGCGTTGGGCACCCGCGGCGGCGAACTCCGCGGCCAGGTCACGAAAGTGACACGACTCCTTCGAGCAACGATTGCTCATCGCGGCGGGGTAGAAGAAGAGTACGACGCGACCGTGTCGCAGGACGTCGCTCAGGGTGACGTCGCGGCCGAGGTGATCGCTCAACGTGAAGTCCGGGGCCCGCTCGCCGATGATCATGCGCCCAACTTACGCCTGTGGTCAGGCGTCGAGACGAAAACCTACCCCGCGAATGGTCACGAGGTGACGCGGTCGGGTCGGGTCGAGCTCAATCTTTTGGCGTAGCCGCTTGACGTGGGTGTCCAGGGTGCGGGTGTCGGAGAGTTGCATGCCCCACCACAACGTGTCCAGACAGACCTCGCGAGTGACCACCTGGCCCAGGTGCGTCGCGAATAACGCGAGGAGGTCGAACTCCTTACGGCTAAGTTCGATCTCGTGGCCGGCGCGGGTGACCGACCGGCGCACGAAGTCCATTCTCACGTCGCCGAAGGTGATCACGTCGTCTTCGGCGGTGGTGGCCGGACGGCGAAGGATGGCGCGAATTCGTGCTACGAGTTCGCGGAGACGATAGGGCTTCGTAACGTAGTCCGCCGCGCCGATCTCGAGGCCGAGGACCACGTCGACCTCACTGGTGCGCGCGGTGACCATGATCACGGGGATGCGCGTCGAGTGAAAGACCTCTCGACAGAAATCCACGCCGGACCCGTCGGGGAGCATGAGGTCGAGCAGGATGATGTCGGGCGTCACGCGCACGAGGATGTCGCGGGCGTCGCCGAGGGTCCGAGCGCCGATGACGACGAAGCCCTCGGCGGCGAGTCCGACCGCGAGCGCGTCTTGGTAACTCTCCTCGTCCTCGACGACGAGTACGGACTGGCGACCTTCGGCGTCGGTCATCAGTGGCTCGCGGGCCGGCGATGGATGGCACGGTCCCGCGAACGACCGAGGGGAGGAGTCATCGCGAGGCGTGCCATGGCCCTCACCCTAAGAAGCCAGGGTTACCCCACGGTGAAGTGGGGGCTACTGGAGAGTGGTCTTCAGATGAATCATCCCGCGTGGACCGACACCGGCGAGGGTACCGGCTCAGCCGGTGGTGAGGGCGAAGCCGTCGTAGCGCGAGGTCGAGGACTGGTAGCTCCCCGACACCTCGCACGAGGAGGTGCTGAAGCACTGCACGGAGTAGATACCGCCCGCGACACCCACCGTCGCCGCCTTGGCCGGCAGGGTGATCGTCGTGCCCAGCGTCCACACGTTGTTCGTCTCGGTGGTGAGGATCGCCTCGTACTGCTTCGTCGCACTCAAATACGCACCGCCCGCGACGCACGTGCCAATGGCGGGACAGTCGACGGTCACCACGCCGCCGTTGTGTCCGGCCTGCACGGCTCCCGTCGGCAACAACAGTTCGTGCGCGCGCTGCACCCTCGCGTTGGTGACCTCGTCGAGGAAGCCCTGGGCGTGGCCGTTCGCGTCGACGAACTGACCCCCGAAGGCGCAGTCGCCCGGCGCGGCGCACGAGATTCCCTTGAAGCCGAAGAGCAGGGTCTCGGGGTTGGGTGCCGCCGCGGGGAGCGGCACCTCGAGGGCGCGGGTGAAGCCCGCCACGCCGGACACTCCGCTGAGGGCCACCAGTGGTTGCACCGCACCCGCGACGGTGTTGTAGGTACCCGCGACCATGCACGACCCCGATGACGTGCAGTCGACCTCGTTGAACTGGGCGCCGGAGAACGCGCTCGCGTTGCCCGGTAGTGGCACCGACACCGCGGTCTGCCAGTGCCCGTTGACCTGACTCACGGTGAGGTCATGTGACACGCTGTTAGCGTCGAAGTAGGAACCGACGGCCACGCAGCCCGACGTCGAGTAGCACGACACTTGGGACAGCGAGACGAGGGGATCGGCGTTGACCCCCGCGGGTAACCTCAGCGCTGAGGCCACGTGCCAGACGCCGTGGACCTCGCTACTGATGAAGCCCTGGGTGGTGGGGTGGACCGTCGCGGTGGTGTAGGTCCCCACGACCGTGCAGTAGCCCACGTCCGGGCACGAGATCGCGTGGGGGGTGGCCAGTTGATGCGTGCCGACCGCGCCCAGCGGCAGCGCGAGGGCGACACCCTTGCGCCAGACGCCGTGGACCTCGGTGACGGTGAAGGGCAACTGATTGGTCGCCGTGTCGTATTGCCCGAGGGCGACGCACGAACCCGCCGCGCCGCAGGAGAGACCGTCCATCACCACCCCCTTGGACGCGCTGGTGCGCTGGGGCGGGGTCACGGCGATCGCGCGTCGCCATACCCCCTTCACCTCATTCTCGATGACCCCCGCGGCGTAGCCCCGCGCCGTGACGTAGATTCCCGCCACCGCGCAATTGCCGGCGGAGGCGCACGATTGGAAGGGTAGGTATCCCTGGCTGAGGCCACTATTGGGGCTGGGCAGGGTGAGTTGCGTGGCCGTGGGGACGCTCAGCGCCCCCGCGCTCGTTAGCGGGAGCGCGCTCGCCGCGACGGCGAGTAGGACGATGGCCAGACGTGGGGCTTTCATGGGTCTCCCAAGGACAGGGTCGGAAACGATGGTGCTGCGTCACCGGTCCTGTTCTCCGGACGCAGCGCCTCGTCTGCCAGTATACGGACCCGACGTAAGAATCTCGGAGTCGCGTTTTCCCTGTCCCTGCCCCCCGGGGTCCGTTTTCGTCTCCTAGAATGCGATCGTGCGCAACCTAGCGAGAGATAGCTCGGGCGACGCGGGAACATGGGGACATCGATGACGTCGATCTTGCTGGTGGAGGACGACGCGGAGATGGTCTCTCTCCTGGGTCGCTACTTGCCCGACGAGGGGTACGAATTGCGCGTCGTGGCCGATATGGCCAGCACCATCCGCGCGGTGTCGGAGGACGAACCCGACCTGATCCTGCTCGACGTGGTCCTCGGCAATGAGGACGGACGCGACATTCTCAAGGAAATCAGGGAGATCAGTGACGTCCCCGCCATCTTCTTGACCGGTCGCGGCCTCGAATCGGACCGAATCGCGGGTCTCAAGATGGGGGCGGACGACTACATCGTCAAGCCCTTTTCCCTGGGGGAACTCACCGCGCGCATCGAATCGGTGTTGCGCCGAGCGGGGGCCCACACCGGCCAACACTCGATCGACGCACCGAACATGAAGTTCGGTGCCCTCGAGATCAACGAGCAGACCCACGAGGTGCACCTCGACGGCACGTTGTTGGAATTGACGGCGAAGGAATTCTCCCTCCTGGCCTTTTTGGCGACCTCGCCGCGTCAGGTGTTCTCGCGAGAGCAGCTCCTCGAACACGTCTGGGCGTCCTCGCCCGAATGGCAGAACGAGGCCACCGTCACCGAGCACATCCGTCGGCTGCGTCTCAAGATCGAGAGTGACCCCGACCATCCACGGTGGATCACCACGGTGCGAGGTTTCGGCTACCGGTTCGAGCCGGCGAGTGGCTGACTAGCCCCGCGACACTGCGCGTCGACTCAGGAGAGACACCACGGCGTCGACGAGTTCGCTGGGCCGAAAGGGCTTGGCGAG
>JAJZEN010000111.1 GCA_021828545.1 Actinomycetes bacterium | reverse complement strand
CTCACGCAACGCTACGACGTCCTCGGCACCCAGCGAACGGCGCAGGGCGCGCGACGCGTGTGCCAGGGTGACGCCCGAGCCACACTCCCCCGCGCGACACCACCAGAGCCCCCGACCAGTGCCGCGGCCGAGATACCAGACCCCGTCGAGGCTCCTACCCACCCGCTGGAGGTACTCGTCCCCTCGGCGTTGGCGACAGACGACACAGGTGCGCACCGGACCTATGACTCGTCCTCCGTCACGTCAATTTCGATGATTTCGCTCTCGACCCCGTCAGGGGTCATGACCACGACATCCTCGAGGCGCACCTCGTGCCCCTGGTCATCGACGACCACGCTCACCGTCTCCTCGACCAGAGTGACGCCGTCGGTAAAGACCTCCGTGACCGGCTCGCCGTCGTGAGCGTGCTCATCGTGAACGAGGGTCACAACCTCGTCGACGATGACGCCGCCTTCGGTCCACACTTCTGCAACGACCTCGTCCTCACTCTCGTTCTCGGATCGAATATCAATGCGCCACCCCGTCAAACGTGCGGCGAGGCGGGCGTTCTGGCCCTCCTTGCCGATGGCCAGGGACAGTTGCTGATCGTGCACGATCACCGTGGCGATCCCCTCCTCCTCGTTCAACTGCACCTCGCGGACCCGCGCGGGGGCCAGGGCGGACTGAATGAACTGAATCGGATCGTCGCTGTAGGGCACGACGTCGATTCGTTCGGAACGAAGTTCGTTCGTGATGTTGCGCACGCGCGACCCGCGCGCACCGACACACGCGCCCACCGGATCCACCATGGTGTCGTTAGAGGCGACAGCGACCTTGGAACGATGACCCGGCTCGCGCGCCAGCGCCTTGATCTCGACGATTCCGTTGGCGATCTCGGGCACCTCGATCTCGAAGAGCTTCGCGACCAGGGCCGGGTGCGTACGACTCACCACGATCTGGGGACCCTTATTGGTCTTACGCACCTCGACGATGTAGACCTTGACCCGCGCCCCATGCTCGTATCGCTCAAAGGCGATCTGCTCGGCCTGGGGCAAGAGGGCCTCGACGCGTCCGAGGTCGAGCAACGTGTAACGGTTATCGTTCTGCTGGACGGTGCCCGAGACGATGTCACCCTCGCGATTAGCGAATTCCTCGTACATCTGTCGACGCTGGATATCTCGAATGAGCTGCATCAGCACCTGCTTGGCCGTTTGAGCGGCGATCCGACCGAAATCCTCGGGCGTCGCGTCCCATTCCCGGGTAACGTTACCGTCGAGGTCGAGTTCGAGACCCCACACCTTTATCTCGCCCGTCTCGGGATTGATCTCGACTTCGGCGTCCTCGGCCGAATCCGGACGGCGCTTGTAGGCGGCTAACAGCGCGTTGGCCAAGGCGATCAACAACTCCCCCTCGTCAATGTTCTGGTCACGCGCAATCTGTCCGAGAGCTTCTAAAAATTCGAAATTTGCCATGTCTTAGCCTTTCTTGCTCGTCGTTGTCGAGGCTTTCCCTCGGGAGGGCGACGGTTTGGGCTCACCACCCCACTGAAAGACGGTGCGCGCACGCTCCACCGCGCCAATCGCCACCACCACTTCGCCCACGTTGGCGTCCGCCAACGTCACCGAGGTGTCACTGACACTCAGGAGCGGACCCTCGAGTCGACGCGTGGGCTCACCCTCTCGTTGTTCACGGAGGGTCACCACCTCGCCCACCGCCGAACGAAAATGCTCCGAGGTGCGCAGACGTCGCTCCAGACCCGGACTCGAGACGTCGAGCGTAAAACGTCCGGGGATTGGGTCGTTGAGGTCCAGCCACTCCGAGATCGCTCGATTCGCCTTGGTCAACGCCTCTAAATCGACACCGCCGGCGCGCTGGACGATCACGTTGAGCGCGCCCTTGGCGAATTCAAGATCGTACAAATCAAGTCCGAGGCTAGATAGGAGCGAGCGCAATGGGGTCTCTAATTCCATGCCTCTCCTCTCTATGCCACCAGCGTTCGGACAATGAAAAAGCGCGGGCCCGAGGCCCGCGCTTAAACGAGTCCAAACGTCCTGAGCGGACTGTCGGCCTCAATTGTAGCAGTTTGGCCCGGGAGCGACAACCGCGCCGACCAGGCGCACCACCCCGACCCTGACACCTCGCGATGAGGGGAAAGGCCTAATAGGACTTGGCGATAATGGCGATCAAACCCGCTTCGAGATCGTTATGGGGAATGGAGCCGTCGCGTCGTTGCAGGCAACGCACCGTCATGGCTTGGGTCCTGATCCGCGCCTCACCATCGACGCCGACGTGCTCCCAGGCGACGCGGGCGAAACCGTCCTGCGCGGCGTCGATCGCCGCATCCAGGGAGGTGACGTCGCTAGTGCGGGCGTCACGAAACACCAACGCCGACTGAAACATGTCGCGTTGCATGGTCTCGAGGAGATCGCCCACCAACGCGGGCACGTCAGCGATCGCGACGGAGAACTGCTCGTGCGTGTCACGACGCACCACGCTCACCAGTCCCTGGGCGAGATCGCGCGGACCCACTTCGACGCGCAGCGGCACCCCCTTGATCTCCCAGTCCGTCACCCGACGACCGAAACTACCCCGGCCCGAATCAGCCACCACGCGGTACGGTCGTTCAGCCGACAACGTCGTGCGCAGCGCAGCGCAGGCCTCGGTCACCTGGTCGTCGTCGCGCACCGCAATGATGACGACCTGCGTGGGTGCGAGCGCCGGTGGCAACACCAGACCTTGGTCGTCGCCGTGGGCCATGATCAGCCCTCCCACCAGTCGCGTCGAGGCGCCCCAGGACGTCGTGAAACACAGAGCGCTCTGCCCCTCTTCGTTCTGATAGTAGATATCGAAGGCCTTGGCGAAGTTCTGTCCGAGCTCGTGCGACGTCGCCATCTGCAGCGCCTTGCCGTCGCGCATCATTCCCTCGCAGGTCATCGTATTGGTCGCACCCGCGAAACGCTCGCTAGGGGGCTTGATGCCGAGGAACGTCGGAAGGGCAAGCACCTGGGTCAAGAAATCGTTGTAGACCTCCAGGTGAATCCGCGTGGCGTAGTTCGACGCGTCCTGCGCGCTGACGTGCGCGGTATGACCCTCCTGCCAAAGGAATTCCGATGAGCGTAAGAAGAGTCGTGGACGCAATTCCCACCGCACGACGTTGGCCCATTGGTTCAATAACAGCGGCAAATCGCGATAACTCTGAATCCACTTGGCCATGAATTCGCCGATCACCGTCTCCGAGGTGGGTCGCACGACGATCGGTTCGGTCAGTTCTTCTCCTCCCGCGTGGGTGACGACCGCGAGTTCGGGGCTAAAACCCTCGACGTGTTCGGCCTCCTTGTGAAAGTAACTCTCGGGGATGAACAGGGGAAAGTATGCGTTCTGTGCGCCCGTGGCCTTAATGCGCGCGTCAATGGCCGACTGCATCCTCTCCCACAGGGCGTACCCGTAGGGGCGGATCACCATCGTCCCGCGCACCGGACCGTTATCCGCCATCTCGGCCTTGGCGACGACGTCCTGGTACCACTTCGGGAAGTCCTCGCTCTGAGGGGTCAAGACGCTCTGGCCAGCCACAATTCTCCTATTCGACGTGGACTGAGCCTAGTGAATCCGCCCACCGCGGAAGATCTACTGCTGTTCCCGTCGACGAATGCGGTCAATCACTTGCGTGGTGTTGTTCGCGTCCGCACCCTTAGCGTCGAGAAGTTCCGCGCGATCCGCCGCAGCCTCGGCCTCGGCCGAAGCGTCGCGGGCCGCGAGGCGGGCCTCAATCCCCTCCTTGGCAATCTTTTGTGCCTCCTCGACCAGCGCGTCGACCATCTCGTCCTCGGGAACCACCCGAATAATCTGGCCACGAATGAAGAGATGGCCGCGACGTTTCCCCGCGGCGATCCCCAAGTCAGCGTGACGCGCCTCGCCCGGACCATTGACGACGCATCCCATCACCGCGACCTGGATTGGAATGTCCAACGCCGTGAGGGCGATCTGCGCCTCGGTGGCGACCTTGATGACGTCGACCTCGGCGCGTCCACAGCTCGGACACGCGATGAGGTCCAAGCCGGTGCGCTCGCGCAACCCGAGGACCTCCAAAAGTTGTCGACCCGCCCAGGCCTCCTCCACGGGATTCGCGGTGAGTGAGTACCGCAACGTATCACCGATTCCTTCGGCCAGCAGAGTCGCGATACCCGCCGTGCCCTTAAGAAGCCCACCGGGAAGGGGTCCGGCCTCGGTGACACCTAGGTGAAGGGGATAGTCAAAGGTCGCCGACGCCAAACGATACGCGGCGATCATGGTGGCTACCGAGGACGCCTTCACCGAGATCTTGACGTCGTCGAAACCCACTTCCTCGAAGTACGCCAATTCCACCCGCGCCGATTCCACTAGGGCCTCGGGTGTGGCGCCCCCGAAACGCTCGTAGACGTCGGGGTGAAGGCTACCGGCGTTGACGCCGATGCGAATGGGCACACCGCGATCCTTCGCCTCACGTGCGACCAGCTTGATCTCTTCAGGCTTACGCAGATTCCCCGGGTTGAGGCGAAGACCGTGGACGCCCGCCTCGAGCGCGGCGAGCGCCATCTCGACGTGGAAGTGGATATCGGCAACGATAGGCACTGGCGACCGCGGCACGATTTGGGCCAGCCCCTCGGCCGCCGCGCTCTCGTTGCACGTGCACCGCACGATGTCGGCGCCCGCGCCCGCCAGCGCGTAGATCTGTTCGAGGGTCCCCTCGACGTCGGCGGTCTTGGTCGTGGTCATCGATTGCACGGAGATAGGGGCATCGCCCCCCACTTTGACCGCGCCGACCGAGATCTGACGCGTGGGTCGACGGGGGCTTAAGGAACTCGAAGTGACATCCACTCCACTATTCTGCCGTGCCCGAGGACGGCGTCGGGCATTAGTTGAAGGGATTGGAGATCGGATAGGCGATATCGAGGTACAAAGTACAGGCGAAGAGCACGAGCAGGACGCTCATGAAGGCATAGATGACCGGCGCGAGCTTGTTGATGTCCGCGTGATAGAGGGCGGCGCCGCGGCGCCGAATGCGTTCGTACGTGGCGATTGCGACGTACCCGCCGTCGAGGGGCAACATGGGCAGCATGTTCATCAGTCCCACGAAGATGTTGAGGGTCACGAGGATGCGAAAGAACGCCGCCAAATTGGACTGGGCGGCCTGGTCGGCCAGACGCACCACTTCCACGATCGAAACGGGCCGCGTCGTCTGCGACGTGGTCTTTTTCGCGAGGGCGGGTGTCGTCACTTGACGAAAGAGGTTCGTGAATTCCCCGGGCGAGAACACGTGCACGAGCGCGTGCGCCGCCTGGTCGATGGTGGACGTGACCGACGAGAAGGAGTCGGGAATCGCCGCTAGCCACCCCGTGTGCACTGACAGCTCCTCGAGGCCCACACCGAGGTAGCCCTGGGGAGTGGCCCCCGTCGCCACCTTCACTCCGTGGACCGTCAGGGTGCGCCCGTCCACCGGTCGCGCGTGCACCGTCACCCGTCGCCCCGCGCGCAGCACCACGATGCTGAGGTTCTGACCCACGCGATTGCGTACTTCATCGATGACGACGTTGACGTTGGTGATCCGGTGGCCGTCGATCGAGATGATCTGGTCTCCGACTCGTAAGCCCGCGCGCTGAGCGACATTGGTCGCCTGGCCGTCGAAGTGCGTGAAGCCCGATATCCCTATCGCGCTCGGACTCGGGCTGCCGATGAACACCAGGGCCGCGTAGGCGATCAACAGCGCCATCACCACGTGCATCAACGAGCCCGCTGACGCGAAGAGAACCTTACGCGGGTACGAGGTCGAGCGATACGTCCGGGGCTCGAGTTCAGGATCGATGGGTTCGCTCCACGTCATACCGGGCACCTTGACGTACCCACCCAAGAGCACGGCGCGGATCCCGTAGCGGGTCTCCCCACGGGTGGTCGACCACAAAACGGGTCCAAACCCCACGAAGAAATCGGTCACCTTCATCCCCGCGCGTTTGGCGGTGATGAAGTGACCGAACTCGTGGCCCATCACCATCGCGATCACGAGGAACAGTACGAGGGGTAACGCCCAACCCCACAGCCACGTGAGGGCTCCTACCACGACGATCGAACCTATGAGGAGCGACAGCACCGAGGAGAGCGACGACGACCGACTTTGCATCACTCTGGCAGATTACCGCGCGTGATTCGCCGGGCCCTCGCGTCACTATTGACCACCGCATCGAGGTTGGTGAGCGGGTCGTCCTCGTACTCATCCATCGTCAGCGCGACCAGGGGGACAATGTCGACCCAACGGATTCGGTCCCCGAGGAACGCCTCGACACAGACTTCGTTGGCCGCCGACAACCACGCGGGGGCCGCGCCACCGCGCCGCGCGGCGGCGTAGGCCAAGTCCAGGGCTGGGAAAGCGACACGATCGGGGGCGAAAAACTCGAGGTGCACGCCACGGGTGAAGTCGAGTCGACCCCAGTGATGTGCGAGCCGCGTGGGCGCACCCAGGCAGTAGGCGATGGGAAGGCGCATATCGGGGGCGGAGAGTTGTGCCAGCACCGATCCGTCGACGTATTCGACCATGGAGTGCACGATGGACTGAGGATGCACGACGACCTCAATTCTCTCGACCCCCACGCCGAAGAGCGCCGACGCCTCGAGCACTTCGAGTCCCTTGTTCATCAGCGTCGATGAGTCCACGGTGATTTTGGGGCCCATCGACCACGTGGGATGAGCCAACGCGTCGGCCTTGGTCGCTTCGGTGAGTCGCGCGCGGTCCCATCCACGAAACGGGCCACCCGAGGCCGTGAGCAGTAGTCGAGCGACGTCGGGATGACCGGGTTCGCGCGAACCGACCAGGCACTGGTGAATCGCACAGTGCTCCGAATCGACGGGGAGAATTTCGGCGCCCGGCGTCAAGCGAGCCTTCGCGACCAGGGGCGCCGCCGCAATCAGGGACTCCTTGTTCGCCAGCGCGAGGCGGGCCCCCGCCTCCAAAGTCGCGAGGGTGACGGGTAGACCGGCGAAACCCATTACCGCGTTGACCACGACGTCCGCGCTGGCGGCCAGTTCGCGCAGCCCCTTCTCCCCCACCACTACTTCCACATCGTCCACCAGCGCCAAGAGGCGAACTCGCGTCGCGTCGTCGCTCACCCCCGCGCGCGCGACACCGAATTCCGAGATGATGGCGGCGAGTTCCTCCACCCGACGACTCGCGGCCACCGCGACTAACTCAAACCGGTCGACCTCACGGCGTAGGACGTCGAGGGTCTGTGCGCCGATCGAACCCGTTGCCCCCATGAGCGCCACCGACGTACGCGCGCCCGTCATCGTTAACCCAGTGACAACAGGTGGGTCATGAAATAAATCGTCGGCAGAGCAAACAGGAGACCGTCCACGCGATCGAGCATGCCCCCGTGTCCGGGCAACAGGTGGCCGAGGTCCTTGACGCCAAGGGTGCGTTTGAACATTGACTCGAAGAGGTCCCCCATTGGCACCACCACCGCCACCGCCACCGCGCACTCCACGGCGTGCGTCACCGTCCACGGATGCAGCATGGGCAGGAGAATGGCTCCCACCAAGAGAGTCAAGACGGTGCCCCCCACCGTGCCCTCGATGGTCTTGTTGGGCGAGAGTCGAGCGTTGAGCGGTCGCTTGCCCAACCAACGACCCACGAAGAGCGCACCCGAGTCGTTAGCCACCGTGAGCCACACTGCACCCAGGACGTAGGCCAGACCGTGCTGGTGGGGGTAGGTGTGCGGCGAGATCATCAAGAGAGCGAACGACCCCAGAACACCCACCCACGCGTACACGAAGATGGTGGCGCCCACGCCATCGACCACGTCGATCATTTGTTCGGCGTTGAGGTACCAAACGAAGGAAAAGATGACTAAGAGCGCGGTGACCACTCCGACCGCGCCGAGGCCCTTCTCGTAGACCGACACACAGACGGTCACCACGGCGGTGAGACCCAAAATGGTCGCCGGATGGGCCCCCACGCTGCGGAACCCCGCGAACGCCTCGCCCGCGGCGAGGGCGAGCGCCGCCGTCACCAAAATGGCGACGGGTACCGCACCGAGATAGAAGATCCCAAAGACGACGGCCGCGAGCACGACGCCGGTAAACGTCGCCAGCGACACGCTGCGCGAGGGACCCTGGCGCACGGCCCGACCCGAGAGGACGTCGTCACGGTGCGTACGACGCGTGCGATGCTCGCGCACCGGTTCGGGGCGTGGTAATTCCTCGAGAACCTCCTCGTCGCGCGACGGAGAGTCGACGCCAAACTCCCAGGGACGCAGGTCCTCGACGTTCTTCTCGACGGCGAGGAGCGACGCGTCGAACTGTTCTTCGTGTGCCACCCAGTCGGCCTCACCCTCGCGCCACGCGGGTGCGGGAATCGCCGACCACGGGTCGTCTCCGTCAGCCGCTTCTCGAGCGACCACGATCGGCACCTGACCAGTAGGAGCGTCCGTCCAGTGCGGCAATAAGGTCTCGGGATCCACCTGGGACATTGCGTCGACGACCTCGCTCGCTACGTCGGCGCCGGTGATCGTAACCCGGGGGTCGCTCACGCTCACCACCGGCAATACCCCGGTGGGCTCGTCATTCAGGTCGTCGTCGTCAAACTTCAAGAAGCTCCTGCTCCTTGTGAGCGAGAAGGGCGTCCACGACGGCGACCTCGTCTTGAGTCATCTTGTCGAGGACCTTCTCGAGTCGTTCGACCTCGTCCTTGGAGAGTCCTTGTTCTTTCTCCAGATTCTCGATCTCTTGTCGCGCGTGGCGACGAACGCCCCGTAGGGCGACCTTGCCGTCTTCGGCCTTCGTCTTGACGATCTTGACGAAAGACCTACGCCGCTCCTCGGTGAGGGCCGGGAAGGCCAGGCGGATCACCACGCCGTCGTTGGAGGGATTTAGTCCTAGGTCGGCATTAGAGATGGCCTTCTCGATGGCGGCCATCGCCCCCTTGTCGAAGGGCGAGACCACTAGCAATCGCGGCTCGGGCACCGAGAAGTTGGCCAACTGCTTCAGGGGCGTGTCCGCGCCGTAGTAGTCGACGACCAGATTCTCCACCAGCGACGACGACGCGCGACCCGTGCGCACATTGGCGAATTCCACCTTGACGTGTTCGATCGCCTTGGCCATGCGCTCTCGCGTGTCTTCCATCACTAGTTCAACGAGCTCGTTATCCATCAGTTCACCAGCGTACCGACCGCGTCGCCGTGGAGGGCGCGTTCGAGGTTTCCCGGGGCCATGAGATCGAAGACTCGAATGGGAATCGAGTTGTCTTTGCAAAAAGTGATCGCCGTCATATCCATCACCCTCAAGTTGCGCGCGATGACGTCGTCGAAGGAGATCAGAGCGTATTTGACCGCCGTTGCGTTCTTACGTGGATCCTCGCTATACACTCCGTCGACCCCCCCGTGCGTTCCCTTCAAAACGATATCCGCTTCGATCTCGGCGGCGCGTTGGACACCCGCCGTATCAGTGGTGAAGTAGGGATTGCCCATACCCGCGGCGAATATGACCACGCGCCCCTTCTCCAAGTGGCGAACGGCACGACGCCGGATATAGGGTTCGGCGACTTGATCCATCCCGATTGCCGACATCACGCGAGTGGCGCGGCCGTGCGACTCGATAGCGTCCTGCAGAGCCAACGCGTTGATCACGGTTCCTAGCATCCCCATGATGTCGGAATTGGCGCGATTCATCCCAGCCATCGCGCCCGTGGCCCCGCGCCAAATATTCCCTCCACCTACGACAACGGCGAGTTCGAGCTCACTGCGCGCCATGGCGCCCGCGATGACGGTAGCGAAGAAGTCCACCGTACTGGCGTCGATGGTCTCGTCACTGGCCGACGAGGCGAGCGCCTCACCGGACAGTTTCAAGACGACGCGACGCACGAACTATCCGCCGATAACCACTTGCGCGTACGCCGTGATCGAGGCGTCGCCGAGTATCTGCGCGATGGTCTGCTTCTCATCCTTGATGAAGTTCTGCTCCAGTAGGACCCGCTCTTTGAACCACCCGTTGAGGCGACCTTCGATGATCTTGGGCAGTGCGGCGGCCGACTTGCCCTCGTTGAGGGAGATTTCTTCTACCGTCTTTCGCTCCGCCTCCACCTCGTCGGCGGGTACGTCGTCGCGCGACAAGTACAGCGGCTTGGCGAAAGCAATGTGTACGGCAATGTCGTGAGCCAGTTCCTCACTACCACCCTTGAGGACCACGATGACCGCGTTACGGCCAGCGTGCAGGTGGTTGTAAGTATCGACGACTTCGTCCTCGCTCGCCTCGAGGCGGTACACCCGACCCACCGAGATGTTCTCTTTCAACGTGGTGAGCAAGGTGTCGATGTTGTCTTGAAACTTGGCAACCGCACCCTCTCCGTCCGCGCAGACACTCGCGGCCATTTCGTCGACGAGGGAGGTGAACTCGTCGGACTTGGCGGCGAAGTCGGTCTCACAGCGCAATTCGACCAGGGCGGCGGCGCCTCCGTCGCGCACGACGGCGACCGAACCCTCGCCGGCCTCGCGTCCGGCGCGCTTCGCGGCCGAGGCGAGACCCTGGACGCGTAAGTGCTGCACGGCGGCGTCCATGTCGCCGTTGGTGGCCTCGAGGGCCTTCTTCGCGTCCATCATCCCCACGCCCGTGCTCTGGCGCAGCGACATTACGTCTTTAGCGGTGAATGACACCTTGAATCTCCTCTGTATTTACGAATAACTGCTTACGCGGTGACGGCGTCGGCCACCGGGACGTCAGCGTCAGGGGTGGCGACGACGCTCGCGTTCGCGGCGGCAATCGCGGCGGCGTTTCGACCCGGGGCGGGACGATTGGCGCGAATGAAGCGACCCTCGGTGACCGCGTCGGCGATGAGACGGCACAGGAGGGCGCCGGAGCGAATCGCGTCGTCGTTTCCGGGAATCACGTAGTCGATGACGTCGGGGTCACAGTTGGTATCGACCACCGCGACCACCGGTAATCCGAGCTTTCGCGCCTCGGTGACCGCGATGTGCTCCTTCTTCGTGTCAATGACGAAGATGGCGTCAGGGACGCGGTCGAGATTGGCGATGCCGCTCAGGTTACGATCTAGTTTCTCGAGTTCTCGACTATGACGTAGCGCCTCGCGCTTGGGCATGCCTTCGAAGTCACCGGCGCGCTGCATAGCGCGCAGTTCGATCATTCGCTTGACGCGTCCCGCCACCGTCGAGAAGTTCGTCAACATGCCGCCCAACCATCGCTGATTGACGAAGGGCATGCCGCACGCATTGGCGTAGTCCGCGATCGGGCCCTGGGTCTGCTTCTTCGTCCCGACGAAGAGAATAATTCCACCCTCGGCGACCAGGTCACGGACGTAGGTGTAACTCTGCTCTATTCCCGCGAGGGTCTTGCGCAAATCGATCAGGTAGATGCCGTTCCGCTCACCGAGGATGAATCGGCGCATCTTGGGATTCCACCGACGGGTTTGGTGACCGAAGTGCACCCCAGAGTCGAGAAGTTCTTGCAAAGTGACGAGGGCCACGATAATTTCCTTCCGTTCGGTTTATCAACCCCGTAGCGCACCCCGAGGGGCGACCGCACGAAACTACGGGGTGTATCTTCACTCACCCACTCTGGGCGAGCCACGCCAGTCTAGTCGCTATGCGTCACCGCACGAAAGTCGCTCGTCACCCGCGCGGGTGTGTCGCGCGATGGATGTTTTGCATGCGCGACTTGGAGACGTGGGTGTAGAGCTGGGTCGTGGTCAAACTCTCGTGACCCAGTAATTCTTGGACGACGCGCAGGTCGGCCCCACCTTCGAGCAGATGCGTGGCGTACGTGTGTCGTAACGCGTGGGGGTGCACGTGCCCCAGCCCTAGACGCGCATCCAGGATGCGCCGGACGTCGCGTGGCCCCAGTCGCGCGCCGCGTCGGTTGACGAAGAGGGCCTCGCGGGGTGAATCCGCGGTCAACACCTCGGCGCGCACGTCATTCCACCGCTCGATTGCCGTCCAGCCGGCGCGATGCAACGGCACGATGCGCTCCTTGCGCCCCTTGCCAAGAACGCGGACGAGACCCGCACGCTCATCGAGTCCACTCCGATCGATCCCACAGAGTTCGCTCACGCGAAGGCCCGCGCCATAGAGGATTTCACACACCGCGCGGTCGCGCCGGGCCCAGGAATCGTCACCCCATTGACCGACGAGCAGCTCGTCGAGTTGGTCGCGTCCGACGATGTCGGGCAACCGAGACGTGGGGCGCGGCGCCGAGATTCTCTCCGCCGGATTCACCTCGAGATACCCACGTTCCAGCGCCCACGCGAAATAGCGTCTCAACGCGGCACGGCGCCGCGCGACCGACGATCGTTCGTCACCGTCTCGATTCATGACCGCGAGATACTCACGCAGCGTACGACGAGTGACCGAGGGCGGATCCAGCACTCCTTGTTGCGAGGCCCACGCGATGAACCGTGCCACGTCGCCGCGATACGCGCGCACCGTGGCGGGCGAACGATCTTGGGCGCGTAACGACGCGACGAAATCGTCGATCCCCCACGTTGGCGGCCCTTCGAACTTTGGCCAATCACGCTGCACTCCCCCAGGCTAGTGACGATGGCCGCGTTCGTGCGGCCTCTCGGTAGTGTGGGGTTCAACGCGAGGGGGAGCATGTCACGCATCTTGATCGTTGAGGACGACGAACACATTCGTACCGCGCTGCGATTGATGTTCCGTGGAGAGGGCTACGAGGTCGATGACGCCGCCAACGGCGAGGACGGTGTGGCCCTGTTCGATAAGCGCAACGCCGACGTGGCCATCGTCGACATTATGCTCCCGGGCATGTCGGGCTTCGACACGTGCGTGTCGCTGCGCTCGCGCAGCGACATCCCCATCGTGATCGTCTCGGCACGCGACGACACGTCTGACGTGGTGCACGGACTCGAATCGGGAGCCGACGACTACGTCACCAAGCCCTTCGTGCCTCTCGAACTCTTGGCGAGGGTGCGCGCGCACCTGCGACGACGCCCCGACGCCGCGACGCGGGCTTTCCACATTGGGGAACTGCACGTCATCCCCGACGAAGGCGTCGTGCGTCAAGCTGACGGCTCAGAGTTGCACCTCACGTCCACCGAGTTTCGCCTTCTGGTGGACCTCGCCAAGGTCAACGGCAAGGTGTTATCGCGCGAGGACCTCCTCGAGCGGGTGTGGGGCTACGACTACTTCGGCGATAGCCGCCTGGTCGACGTTCACGTACGGCGCCTACGTATGAAGATCGAGCCCGACCCCGCGGTCCCGGTGTACCTGCTCACCGTGCGGGGCGCGGGGTACAAGTTGGTGCTCTAGTGCGCCGTCGAAGTCTTCGACTTCGATTCGTTCTCATCTTCGGACTCGGGACGCTCTTATTGAGTTCGCTGTTGGGAACCCTGACGTACTTCGGCGTCCGCGACGTCCTCATCAGCCAGCAGCAACAGACCGACCTTCAACAGAGTTACGTCAACGCGGCATTGATCCGCAACACGATCTACACCGCACCCCTCACCCTCGACAGCGAACTTCTCTCGATCCAGCAGTCCGCGGACTCGACCCTGCTACTGAACATCCACGGACAATGGCAGACCCTTACCACCCAGACCCCCTTCATCGATATCACCGCCGCGGCGATGAAAGCCACTCGACAGGGGCACGTCACCACCGAGACGCGCATCATCCAGTCCGATCTCGATTACGTGGTCGGGATCCCGGTCCCGGCGGTCCAGACCGAGATCTTCGAGATCTGGCAACTCGACGGACTCGAAAACAACATGAGGGTCCTCCTGCTGATCATTGGCTCCGCGGCCCTCTTCACCACGGTGTTGGGTGCGTCCGGGGGGGTGTGGGTCTCTCGGCGAACCCTGCGACCCCTGGTGGTCGTCTCCGAGACCGCGGCGCGCATCGCCGGAGGCGACTTTCAGACCCGTCTGCCGACCACCCACGCCGGGACCGAGGTCGAACAGCTCACCGGGTCCTTCAACACCATGGTGGACCAGCTCGTCACCAAACTCGAACGCGACGCCCGCTTCGCCAGTGACGTCAGCCACGAGTTGCGTTCGCCGTTAACAACGCTGGCGATGTCGGCCTCGATCCTCGAACAGCACCGCGACGAGTTGGATCCGGCCGCACAACAGAGCCTCACGCTGCTCAGCGCGGAGATTCTCGTCTTTCAGGGCCTCATCGAGGACCTGATCGAACTCTCGCGCTCCGACGCCGGAGCCAACTCGCTCACGCTCGAAGTGATCGCCATCACCGAATTGACCCGTCAGGCGATTCGCTCGGTGCGCAGGCGACTCGGCGGAAATGAACCAATGGTCGAGGTCGATCCCCGCCTCGAGGGTGCGCGAGTTCTCGTCGATCGCCGGCGGTTCGAGCGCATCATGGCCAACTTGATTGACAACGCCCAGCTGTACGCGGGAGGCACCGTCGCGGTGAGACTCACGACCGAAGGTGATCACGTGACGCTTAACATCGACGACGCGGGACCGGGCATTGTCGAGAGTGAACGTGAGCAAGTATTCGAACGCTTCTTTCGCGGTCGCGCCGCTCACGACCGCAGCGTCGTTCGCGGAACCGGCCTGGGACTGGCCCTGGTGCGCGAGCACGTGAAATCACTCGACGGCGAGATTCGCGTCACCACGAGCCCCGAGGGCGGAGCGAGGTTTCAGATCCATCTTCCCCTGGTGGAGACCCCCTCGTGAGACAACTACGCCGCGTGGGCGCCGTGATGGTCGCCGCAATGGTCTTGAGCGGTTGCACCCTCGTCTCGACGTCGTCGGCGCCGACGATCGTGAATGACAACAGCGTTCCCCTTGGACTGCTCTCTCCCACGATCCCCTTCACCGACTACGCTCGAGTGCTCTTCGTGAAACAGGACATCTACCTCGTCGACAAGGCCGAGCAATTGGTTCCGGTGACGCGCCTCGTGACCTCACCCCCGAGTCTCTTCGACGTATTGCACTACGTCCCCGTGGGCCCCACCTTGGGCGAACAAGCAGCGGGCCTCACGTCGCAGGTACCGTCGACGCTCGTGGTCAACCAGGCGACGATTCACAACCGGATCGCCCTAGTGGACGTCACGAATCTCTTGGCGCAAATTCCTCCCGTCGCTCGACGAATCGCGGTCGCTCAGTTCCTCTTCACCGCGGTAGGGATGGGAGCAACCAAGGGGATCGAACTCTCCATCGATCAGACGCCCTTCCCCTTGACACTGGCCAATGGCGCCAAAGTGCTCCTGATCACGCCGGCCGAACTCGGGTACCTGAAAAAGAACTAGCGCTGGGCCGCGGATCGAAAGGTCGGTGCAGCGCTCCAGAGGTGCTCGAGGTCGTAGTACTCGCGCGTTTCCTCGTCAAAGACGTGCACGATCACGTCACCGTAGTCGAGCGCAATCCACTGCGCGCTCCCCCACCCTTCCACGCGCATCGGATTGAGGCTCGTCGCGAGCCGGATGCGACGTTCCACCTCTTCGGCGATCGCGCGCACCTGGCGATCGTTACGTCCAGCAGCGATCACCAGAGCGTCGAATGAATCAACGAAATCGCGCATGTCCAGCACCACCGTGTCGACGCTCATCTTCTCGTCCGCCCCGTCCATCGCAGCGTCGACGAGTGCGGCGACAATCCGATCTTGGGGGCCACGGATTGGTCCGTCGCGGGTGATGATCTCGCTCAGCTGCCTACTCCAAGTACGACGAGCGCCACCACGAAGGGAACGGTCAGGGCGAGCACGCCGACCAGCGCGTGTCGCTGACGAATTCGTCGAGCGTCGCGACGGGTACGAGGGCGTTCGAATACCAACACGGATGCTGAAGTCACGTCTGTGATATCGAACGCGCGAACGGCCATTGCCAGCAACTTTAGCCCGTGGCGCCCAAATAAATGGCAATTACCTCGTCAGGCATTAACAATTTTAGGTCCGCCGTCGTCAGGGGTGTCTCACGCAGGAAGGAGCTCGATAGATCGACGGGTGACATGTCGATTTCGTAGCAATTCCATGCGTCGGGCACGCTCAGGGGCGTACCGGGTCGAGGAATGATCCCTACCGCCACGAGCTCGCGAAGTTCGTGGGCGCCGTGCCAACTCGGCAATTGCGACGCCAGGTCGGCGCCGACGAGGACGTCGACCTGGTCGGACTCCCGACGCAATTCGTGCACGGTGTCTAGCGTGTAGGACGGACCGGGACGGTTGATCTCGCGGTCGCTCACCCGCACCAAGTCGAGGTGAGCGAATGCCGCAACCGCCATGGCCAGTCGCAGGGACGCCGGGTGCACTCGACCTTCAGAGCTTTTACGGTAAGGGTCGCCCGCGACCGTGACCTCGATCACGTCGAAACGACCCGTGCGCGCCGCGGCCTTCAACGCGGCCACGTGCCCATTGTGGGGTGGATCGAACGTACCTCCAAAGAGGCCGACGCGACGCAGGGGCACTACGTGAGCCTACTGGGGTAATTGCTGAGCCTCGGACTAAACCTCTAGCCTGGGGGGATGATTGGCTCGACATCCTGGGACCCGAAGAGTTGGCGCCGCCACACTGCCGCCCAGAGTCCACTCTGGCCCGATCTCGAACACTTGTCGCGCGTGGAGGACGAGCTCAGTGTCAAACCTCCCCTCGTCTTCGCGGGCGAAGCGCGGCGCCTCACGCAACAGCTCGCTCACGCGGCGCACGGAAAGGCCTTTCTCCTACAGGCGGGTGACTGCGCCGAGTCCTTCACCGATTCCTCGGCAGACGCCATTCGCGACAAACTCAAGATCATCTTGCAAATGGCGGTGGCGCTCACGTACGCCTCGGGAGTACCCGTCGTGAAGGTGGGGCGTATCGCGGGCCAGTTCGCCAAACCCCGCTCCGACAACTACGAGGAGCGAGACGGCGTTCGCCTCGACGCGTTCCGCGGCCACATCGTCAATGACGAGGCCTTCACGGAGTCCTCGCGCCGACCCAATCCGGATCGTCTGATCGAGGCCTACCACCAAAGCGTAGCCACGCTCAACCTGCTTCGCGCATTCACCACCGGAGGGTTTGCGGCCTTGACGAGGGTGCACGCGTGGAATCAGGAATTCGTCACGAACTCCCCCCAGGGCAAGCGCTACGAAGTACTAGCCGACGAGATCGATCGCGCCCTGGCCTTCATGCGCGCCTGTGGTGTCGACCTCGACCAGGACCACGGGCTCTCGAGTGTCGACTTCTTCACGAGTCACGAAGCGCTGATCCTGCCCTACGAACAGGCCCTCACCCGCCGAGATTCCCTCACGGGGGACTGGTACGACTGTTCGGCCCACATGCTGTGGATCGGGGATCGGACCCGCCAGATCGACGGAGCGCACGTTGAATTCCTGCGCGGCGTCTCCAACCCCCTCGGGCTCAAGATCGGGCCCAGCACCAGCGTCGAGGATCTACGCCGACTCACTTCCATACTTAATCCCGACAATGTTCCCGGTCGCCTCACCCTCATTTCGCGAATGGGCCGCGACCGGGTGTCGGAAATGTTATCCCCGCTGGTCGAGGCCCTCCGCCGCGACGGCGCCGAAGTTTTATGGACCTGCGATCCCATGCACGGTAATACGTTCAAGGCTCGGGGGGGTCAAAAGACTCGCCGTTTCGATGACGTACTGACCGAAGTGGCCCAATTTTTCGCCGTGCACCAGTCGCTGGGCACGTGGCCCTCGGGACTTCACGTCGAACTGACCGGTGACAACGTCACCGAGTGCCTGGGCGGCGGGGACCAACTCGTCGAGGATGACCTCGATATCAACTACACCTCGATCTGCGACCCTCGCCTCAACGCCTCCCAGAGCCTGGACATGGCCTTTCACGTCTCGGAGTTCCTTCAGAGCGCGGTGACGTCGCGAGGGGCGCGATCGTTATAACGCCGTAGACGCACTCGCCCCTCGTCGATTTCGATCTCGGTGAGAGAGCAATGTTCGGTCCGTAGACGTAGCCGCACGGACGCCGGCTTACCCATCGCGAGTTTTACCGCCTGTTCAATCACTCCCCCGTGGACGAACAACATCACCGCCGCGTCGCCGTGACGCTCGGCCAACCGAAAGAATTCGCGAACGCAGCGGTCGTAGAACCCCGTCCAGGACTCCCCCTCGGGGGCGAACGCCCGCGTGGGGTCCAGGTCCCAATCGGGACCGCCGAAAGTCGCGACCATCTGTTCCCAGGTCATGGCGTCGGCGAGACCCGGATGCAATTCGCACAGATCACAATCCTCGACGCAATCGAGCGCAGGGAGCCCCACGGCGACGATGGCCGCGGTCTCCTTGGCGCGCGCGAGCACCGAGGAGTACACCGCGACAACGTCATCGAATTCGCGCGTACGACCGAGTCGTCGGGCCAGGCTACGGGCCTGTTCTCGCCCGAGGTCCGTCAACCCCGTGCAGCCCCGCGGCCCGCCCACGATGCCCGCGACGTTGCAGTGCGCCTCACCGTGTCGCACGAGAATGAGTCGCGTACCGTGGGACTCGTCGCCGCTGGTTCGAAATCCCGGTGGCGGCTCCACGTTCATCAGTTCAGACCTCCCACGAACGCCTCGAGCTGGCGTAAGGTTCTGCACTCGAGGACGTCGTCGCAATGTGGCGCGTAGAGGTTGAGAATCGAGTCACCACTGTTCCAGTAGCTGCGCGGTTCAGGGTTGAGCCAGTACACCGCCTTCACCGCCGCACGGACCCGTTCGAGAACGTGGGCCTGCGCGGGGTGATAATTGTTCCTCGCGTCGCCCAGGATCAGAACAGTGGTGCGTCGCGTCAACTCCGACGCGTGACGCTCAACGAAGGTACTCAGGGCTCGTCCGTAGTCACTATGACCGTCCACGGCCACCACGTCGGCCTCGGCGCTGATGCGCTCCACCGCCTCGGCCGGATCGTCGGTCTCGGCGAAGAGGTGGGTCACCTCGTCCAGGCCGTCGACGAAGACGAAACTTCGCACCTGCGAGAACTGACTCGAAATGGCGTGAACCAAGTGCAGCGTGAATCGAGCGAACGACGCGACCGATCCCGAAACGTCAGCGATGACGACGATCTCGGGCTTAGCTGGCCGAGGTGGCTTGAAGCGCACGTCGATGGGCACGCCGCCCGTCGAGAGCGAACTGTGTACCGTGCGACGTAGATCCAAGGGACCACGATGACGGTGACGTCGCCGCCGCGCCAAACGCACGGCGAGCTTACGACTCAGGGGACGAAGCGTGCGCTCGAGCTGGGCCATCTCCTCACGGTTCGCGTGCATCACGTCGATGTCCTCTGGCAAGGTCTCACGCACCGACTGGGCCATCGCTGCGGCGCCACGATCGTCGACCAGTCGTTCTCGAATCTCCGTCTCGACCAGCGAGGTGAACTCCTCGATCCTCGCGTGGGCGTCGTCGCGCGCTAGTCGTTCGCTCATCGCGTCGCTGGCCCCATCGAGGCTCAGCTCGATGAGGCGACGCTCCATCTCGTCGAGTTCGAGCTGGCGAATCGTGCGGTAGAGGTAATACGCGCCGCCCACCGGTCGACCGGGCTCGATGCCCGCGTAACGTGCGACCGCCTCGGCGGCGCCCACGCGTAGCGCGCGCACGTTCCTATCGCGCAGCGCCCCCAGGAGCTGCTCGGCGAATTCGCGGCCCGAGCGTTGCGGTGAGGGCGACGCGCCGTCAGGCGACGGCGTCTCGAGGGCCGTCGCAGCGTCGTTGCCGGTCCTACTGCTGAGGTCATCGTGGACCCATCGAGTAGCGAAAAACACATCGAAGGCCGCGTCGAACGCGCTCATGTGATCGCCACTCTTGACCAAGGTCGCACACAGCGCGGCACGAAAAAGTGACTGGTCGGCCACGTCGATCGACTCGAGGGCCCGTGCCGCGTCTACCGTCTCGCTCGTGGACACGGGTAGACCGACGGTGCGCAATTCACCGATGAACGAACTCAGGAGATCGAGCACGTGCTACGAGACGCGTCCGAAGATTTCGCGGGTCGCCTTTTCGATGTCGGTCTGGTACTTGAGCAAGATGTGGAGGGTCTCCGCGACGACATCCTCACCAATCTCCTCTCGTCCCAGGATCACCAGGGTGCGGGCCCAGTCCAGGGTCTCTGACACCGAGGGAGACTTCTTGAGGTCCATCATGCGTAGAGTGCGCACCACGTGAGCAATCTGTTCGGCCAAAGCAGTGGCGATTCCCGGGACGCGCGACATGATGATGTCGCGTTCACGATCGACGTCGGGGTAGCCCACGTGTAAGTACAGGCAGCGCCGCTTGAGCGCCTCGGATAATTCTCGGGTGTTGTTCGACGTGAGAAATACCATGGGAATCTGTCGCGCGTGCAGGGTGCCGAGTTCGGGGATGGAGACCTGGTACTCCGAGAGGATCTCGAGCAACAGAGCCTCGGTCTCTAACTCGACCCGGTCCACCTCATCGATCAGCAGCACCACGGGGTCCGTCGCGGTGATGGCCTCGAGCAGCGGTCGTGCCAGGAGGAACTCTTCGGAAAAGATGTCCTCCTCCAACTCGGCCCACACCTCAGCCGAGCCCTCGGGGCGACCGGCCTGGATGCGCAGTAGTTGCTTACGATAGTTCCACTCGTAGAGCGCCTTGGATTCGTCGAGGCCCTCGTAGCACTGCAATCGGATCAGCCGCGCGCCCAGCGATTCCGCGACCGCCTTGGCCAGGGCGGTCTTACCCGTTCCGGCCGGACCCTCGACCAGCACGGGTTTCGCGAGTCGGTCCGCCAAAAACGTGACCGAGGAGATTGCCGCGGAGCTGAGGTAGTCGTGTTCGGCGAGTCGACGGCGCAGATCGTCCGGCGACGCGAAGCGCACCGGGGGCACCTCGGACAGGCCGAGACGTTGGGCGAGTTCATCGCGCGGATCGAGTGCGCTCAACGGACGTGTCCCTGACCCCGCACGACCCACTTGAGGCAGGTCAATTCACGCAGACCCATGGGGCCACGAGCATGGAGCTTCTGAGTGGAGATGCCCACTTCACCACCCAGACCAAGTTCGCCACCGTCGACGAAGCGCGTCGACGCGTTGACGACTACCGCGGCGGCGTCCACGCGCCGAACCCACGTGTCGGCCGCGGCCGCGTTGGCGGTCACGATGGCTTCGGAGTGACCCGTGCCGAAAGTAGTGACGTGCTCGATCGCGTCCTCGAGCGAATCCACTACCCGCACGGCCATCACCAGGTCCAGGAATTCGCGTCCGTAGTCGTCCGGCGTGACCGGCGTCGCATCCGGCACGAGGGCGCGCGTGCGCTCGTCACCGCGCAGCTCCACCTGGGGCATGGCGCGCGACAGCGCCGGCAAAAACGCGTCGGCGACCTGTTGATGCACCAGGACCGTCTCAGCGGCGTTACACACCCCCGGCCGCGACGTCTTGGCGTTGAGGACGATGGCCACCGCCATGTCGAGGTCAGCCTCCGCGTCCACGTAGACGTGACAGTTCCCGTCACCGTCAAGAACGAAGGGGACGCGCGCGTGCTCGCGCATCGCCGCGATCAGACTAGGGCCACCGCGCGGGATCAGACAGTCCAGCACTGCGGTGAGTTGCATGAAGTCCACGACCGCCTGGTGCGACGAATCAGCCACCAGGGCCACCGCGTCGCGGGGCAGGCCTTCGGCCTCGAGTGCGGCACGCCACAGTTCGACAATGAATTCATTGGAACGCTGCGCCGATGAGGATCCCCTCAGGAACGCCGCGTTCCCACTTCGCACGCACAATCCGGCGACGTCGCTCGTCACGTTGGGTCGGTTCTCGTAGACCACGCCAATCACCCCAAGGGGCACCCGGAGTCGCTCGACCTCGAGACCATTGGGACGAATGGAGTAGTCCAGCGATTCGAAGAGCGGATCCGGTGAGGCCGCGATATTGTCCAGGGCGTCGGCCATCGAGGTGATGCGCGCTGGCGTCAAGGTGAGGCGATCCTTGCCCGCGCCGGACTCCTCGTAGTCATCCACCTCGAGCACATTGATGGCGAGCAGCTCGGCCTCGTGATTCTTGAGAGCGTCGGCGACGCGCCGTAACACCCCGACGCGCTGCTCGTTCGTCGACGTCGCGAGGACTCGCGACGCGTCACGTACACGTCGCCCCTGGTCCTCGAGTTCTCTCGTCATGGTGCAATCGTACCGGAGCCTCCTACGGGCGGCGCAGCAGCACCAAATCGTCGCGGTGAACGACCACATCGTCGCCCGCGTCGAATCCCTCCGCGCCCACGCGCACGAGGCCCTTAGCGATCACCTCACCGTGGGGCCCGTGGATCTCCACCGCGTCGCCCTCGAAGAAATCTCCCGAACGCCGCTCCACCCCCACGCGCAGCAGGCTACGTCCGTGTCGTTCGAGCGCGTCGAGCGCTCCTTGATTGATTTCGAGCGTACCCGAGGAAGCCACGGCGAAGGCAATCCACGCCTTGCGCGCCGAGAGCCGCTCGGCGCGAGGTTCAAAGGTCGTGCCGAAGTCGTTCGCGTCGCTCAACGCGCGAACGAGCGGGTGCGACTCCCGCGCCGCCGCGATGACGGTGGTGACGCCGGACCACGTCGCGATGCGCGCCGCAGCGACCTTGGACGCCATGCCACCGCTCCCCACGCCCGAGCGACTGGGACCCGCGGACCTCTCCAGTTCCGAGTCGATCGACACCACCACGTCAATCAAGGTGGCCGAAGGATCCAGACGCGGGTCCGCCGTTAAGAGACCCGATGTATCCGTCAGGAGCACCAGATGACTAGCCGTCACCAAATTCGCCACCAAGGCCGCCAATCGATCATTGTCGCCGAATCGAATCTCTTCGTCGGCGACCGCGTCGTTCTCATTCACGACCGCGACGACGTCGAGCGCCGTCAACGCCTCGAGCGTCGAACGCGCGTGAAGGTACTGCCCCCGATGGGAAAAGTCCAGGGGTGCGAGGAGAACTTGGCCCACCACCACGTTGTGACGCGCGAAGGCCCGGCGCCACGCATCCATCAATAGTGGTTGACCCACGGCGGACACCGCCTGCAGGGTGATGGAATCGGTCGGCCGCGGCCGGCCGCGGCCGACCTCGTTCCAGCCCGCGGTGATAGCGCCCGAGGTCACGACGACCACGGCCCAACCCTCACGGCGCAGTTCGACGACGTCCTGGGCCACGCTATCGAGGACCTCTTGGGCTACGCCGGCGCGCGCGTCGGTCACTGACGTCGTACCGATCTTGACGACGACGCTACGAGTCATCGTCGTCCGAGTCATCCACGCCATCAAGGCGACCGTGGCGCGCGAGGCGTTCACGACGCGTCACGCGATGGCGCTCTCCTCGATCGAGACCCGCGCCCACCTCGTCGCGCCACCACTCAAAGGACAGCGGTCCGATTGTCACCACGTCACCGTCGCGCGCGCCCGCTCGATTAAGGACGCGGTCCACGCCGAGAGCCTTCAGGCGCTTGACGATCTCGGCCAGTGCCTGATCGTCGGTGAGGTCTTGAAAGCGGACCGCACGCTCGGCGGAACGACCATGCACCTGCCAACTCGTCTCCCCCGTCCTCTCGAGCACGACTTCCTCGGGGACAGGACGGTGCACGACGATCTCGTGTTCATTCTCGAGCGCCTCGCTCGCTCGTACCTCGAGTACCAGACCGGCGAGTTGCGCGCTCAGCGAGTCAATGCCCGCACCGGTGACCGCGGAAATGGTCGCCACACCGTCGACGTGGCGCGCGGCGACGTCGCCCTTCGAGCCCACAACGACGCGGGGTCGCTCGAGCAAGTCAGCCTGGTAGTCGCCGAGTTCGCGCAACAAGATTTCGAACTGTTCCTCGGGACCGATGGGGGCGTACTCCGAGAGATCGAGCAGGACGCACAAGACGCGCGCGCGCTCCACGTGACGAAGGAAGTCGTGACCGAGCCCACGCCCCTCGGCGGCGCCTTCGATCAAACCCGGGATGTCGGCCATCACGTATTCGGTGACGTCTTGGGGGCGACCCGAGCGCGCTCCTACGCGGACCACGCCGAGGTTGGGCACCAGCGTCGTGAACGGGTAGTCGGCAATCTTGGGACGAGCGGCCGACAGCCGCGAGATGAGCGTCGATTTCCCGACGTTAGGAAAACCAATCAGCGCCACGTCGGCGTGCAATTTGAGCTCGAGGTTATACCAACGCTCTTCACCGACCTCGCCCTGTTCGGCGAACGCGGGCGCGCGACGCTGATTCGACAAGAAGCGGTTATTGCCTTGACCGCCGAGACCACCTTCGGCCGCCCGCCATCGATCACCCGGTCCCGCGAGGTCCACCAGAAGTTCGCCCTCGTGGTCGAAGACGAGGGTCCCCACTGGCACTGGCACGACGACGTCCTTACCGTTCGAGCCGTGCATGCGTTTCGACGTCCCGTGTTGACCGTCGGTGGCTCGACGAAAGGGATGATCACGAAAACCGAGCAACGAGGCCTGATTGCTATCAGCGACGAGCCAGACATCGCCGCCGCGCCCACCGTCGCCCCCGTCGGGACCACCCTTAGCCACGTGGGCCTCACGGCGAAAACTGACGCATCCCGCTCCGCCGTCGCCGGCCTTGGCGTGAAGTTGAGCCGAATCGACGAAGCTACTCACTCATTCATCCTACGACCGTCGTACCAGGGCTAGTCGACCGGCTCATCCAACGCCTCGTCGAAGATCCCCCGAGGCTGGGCGACCCGCCCGCTCGTCGTCGCTGGGCACATGAGGTCCATGTTGTGAAACAGCGTCATGAGAATGTCCCGATTCACGGCGCAGAGGTGCGGGTACTGCTCGAGTGGGGCGTCGGCACCGGCGGCCGATTCCCCCCCGGTACGTGGTGCGAGTGCCGTGAAACGGTATTTATACGCGTACCGAACTGGCTGACCGACCTGGCGAGTGCGTGCGAGGCGATCGCGTCACTCACCCCTTGGGCGATCTGCGTGCAGAGAATTTTCATCTTGGCGAAGTCTCGGTCGGTGAGCACTTGACCGAGCACCGCTCGCGTCGCCGCCAGACTCGTGGCGCTACCCGCGAAGGTCTCGTCCACGCCGTCCGCGTCGGGAGTGTCGGAACCGTGGGATAAGTGAGCACCACTACGATCGGCCATTTCCTGACTCAGACCATACGCTCCGCTCGGCACGTCACCCCCGAGGGACTCACCGATGGTGAGCGCGTCGGGGCGAAGCTCGAAGCGCCGCGTGGCGCCCCCGGGACCGGCCGAGAACGGGTGGGTCTCGTCGACTTTGAGTAGCGTCGCGGTCTGGCCCCAGAGTCGTCGCGCGCCGTCAAAGAATCCGGGCTCGTGCAGGACGATGCCGATATCCGAGAGGGCCGGCTCGGTCACGACCGGGGTCACCTCGCCGTGACGCAGTCCACGCTCGAGACCCTCGAGGTCGGTGAATTCGACGACCCGAGTGGTGGTCGTCGAATCCGCCTCGGGCACGAAGTGCCCCGGACGACGCATCGTGACGGGACCACGGGTCCAGGATCGTGAACGTCTGGTCCACGATGCCGTGATAACAGTGAGAGAACACCAAGATCGTGGGTCGTAGGGTCACCAAGTGGACCCAGCGCGAGGGCCAACGATTCGCGCCCGTCGCCGACGCGCCATGGCACTGGCGTCGCCGAGCGCGAAATCGACTACTTGGTGTCCGTCGAGGTCGGTGAGGAGTGAGCCGCGGGCCCGTGAGAAACCCCCGGGAAAACCACCGCTCCATTCCTTCGTCCACGTCAGGGGCGCGCGCCCGAAGAGGTGCGTGACCCACTCGTGCAGCGCGAGCGACCGAGGACTGGCCGCGCGGTACCGATCGACCTCGCGGCGAGCCGGGTGACCCAAATGCCTACGATTAAAGGGCTCCTCGCGTCCAGGGCAGGTGCGTCACTCCCGAACCGAGAAAGAATCGACCACGTTAATGACCATTTGGTCAGGAATTATTGCATTTTGTCGAGGTCAGTGAACCTAAATATATCCTTGAAATCCCGAAATTATGGTCTTTTAGAGGTAAAGATGGCTCCGGTTCAGGGAACTCTCCCAGTCCGATTTAACGAAGAGTAAGGAGTCGACCGGTGAACAAGGCCGAGTTGGTAGATGCAATTGTTGCCGAGAGTGGAGCGACGAAGGCCGCAGCGACGGAGTTCCTGCGCGCATTCGAGGATGTCGTCGTCGAGAACGTCGCCAAGGGCGAGAAGATCGTGCTGTCAGGCTTTCTATCCTTTGAGCGTGTAGAGCGCAAGGCTCGTACGGCTCGCAACCCCCAGACGGGTGAGGCGATTCAGGTGGCCGCGTCTCGGGCTCCTAAGGTGTCGATCGGTTCGACATTCAAAAAGGCCGTCAAGGGTTAGCCACCCTCGCGCAACGCAAGAAACCCCCGGGCACCGGCCCGGGGGTTTCTTCATCCGCGGAACAATCGCTCGCCGCCACGATCGTCCCGGCTCCGTATCCGGTCCCCGTCACGCGGCGTCTTCTGCGTCGTACCAACACCAGCGAACGAGTCCCCACGGGGCTCTCCTTCGCGATCTGGCCCAAACCATCAACTCCTGTGCGAGCGCGCGACTTTTGGAGATCCCCCAAGTGCCCAGTTCAGCGATGACGCCGTGAAGCGCGCGTCGCGCAAGAATGGCGAACGTACGCCACCGCTCAAGAACAGCGAGCGCGGACCGGGCCTGACGGCGTTGGTGCTCGAGAGTCCATGGAGTGCTGGTGTGGACAACAGGGATCGGCATCGTACTGGGCACCCAGCATCGTCGCCGGCTTCAACACTCCGGACTTCAGGACGGGAGTCTTTTGGCGAACGCCGCCATTGTCGTGGGCGTCGTAGGTCTCGTTCTCGCCGCCCTCTTTTGGTCGGCGGTGGCGGGAATCGGGGGCGCCAACGTCGACACCTCTTCCCCATCTTTTATCGACGGGAGTAATTTCGCGAGCGCGAATTATGCCACCGCAACGTCCGAGTCGTCACCTTACGCGAGATCGAACGCACACTCCTACGACAACCCCAGGCAATGGATGGGGGTGTCGAGACGGCTGGTTCACTATGAAGCGGTCATCGACCAACACGAAAATGCCCGGACTCAACGTGTAGTTCCTCATTGAATGAAGGACCGCCTCACATCCGCTAACTCGTCGGGCGTCGCGACACGTGCGCTCAGCACCCGAACCATCACCGAACTGAAACGACTGCGACAACGTCCTCAATCTCGACTCCGATCACGAGGTCGCGCAGCGACGTCCGCGAATGCGACGAGAGGATACAAAAATCCCACGAGCTCCATTGAGGGGGCGGCGCAGCAACACCACATGACCAAACCGGGTCCGACATTCCAGGCGTTCGACGACACCAGCGCGACCGTGGTCGATCCTGTCGTCACGACCGCAGTTGTTTAACCTTCGGTCAAGATATCGACGAGTTTGCGGCCGCGTCGGTAGCCAAACTTCACTTTGCCCTCGGCCAGAGCGAACAACGTGTCGTCCTTGCCGATGCCGACGTTGCGGCCCGGATGAAACAAGGTGCCACGCTGACGGATAATAATGCTGCCGGTCGTCACCAACGTGCCATCAAAGGCCTTCACTCCGAGTCGTTGTGAATTGGAATCCCGGCCGTTGCGGGTTGAACCGCCACCCTTAGTCTTTGACATGTGCTCTCCTTAGACCTCAATGGGTGCTGCGGCCTTAGCCGCCTTCGTGGCCTTGGTGGCCTGACCTGTGATGCTATCGATCCGCACGGTGGTGTACCACTGGCGGTGACCCCAGCGTCGTCGTTGAATCGACTTGGCCTTATAGGTCAATGCGCGAATCTTGGGTCCACTCTCCACGCCCACAATGGTTCCCGTCACTTTGGCGCCCTTCAGGGCTGGACCAGCGAGAACGCTGTCCCCGTCCACTAGTAAGACGGGTTCGAACTCAATGACCGCACCGTTCTCCTCGACGCGCTTATCGACGCGGACCAACTGGCCCTCGGTGACGCGCTCTTGGGAAGTGCCTACTCGGATGACAGCGTACATAGGGTTTAAATACTAGCCGAATTCAACTGGTCCACGTGACCTAGAGTCCCGTAGCCACAACGAAGCCTCGTCCGTCACACACCGCGCAGACCTTCGAGACCGACTCCAGCAAGCCCTCGTTGACTCGCTTACGGGTCATTTCGACCAGGCCTAGTTCCGAGATGTCAAAAACCTGCGTACGTGTTTTGTCACGACTGAGGGCCTGACGCAGGGCCGAGGCGACCGCCTCACGGTGCGCTTTGGCCTCCATGTCAATGAAGTCGATGACGATGATGCCACCGATGTCGCGCAAACGCAATTGTCGCGCCACTTCTTCGGCCGCTTCGAGGTTGTTTCGGAACACGGTCTCTTCGAGGTTGGTGGTCCCCACGTTTTTCCCGGTGTTCACGTCGATCACCGTCAGGGCCTCGGTGCGTTCAATGATCAACGAACCGCCCGAGGGCAAGAATACCTTGCGATCGAGCGCTCGGTGGAGTTGCTCGTGGACGAAGTAGCGCTCGAAGAGCGGAAGCTCCTCCACGGACGAGTCGTAATACTCAATTCGATCGGCCAATTCTGGATTCACGGCCATCACGTATTCGCGCACCTTGGCGAAGAGGTCCGCGTCGTCGATAATCACGCCGCGAAAGTCATCGTTGAGTTCTTCGCGCAACACCCTTACCGCGAGGTCCAAGTCGCGATAGATCAGTCGAGGCTGGTGTGACTTCGCCACTTCGGCTTCGATGGCGTCCCACTTTTCGCACAGTGACGTCACGTCGCGCGCCAGGTCGTCCGACGCCACGCCCTCGGCGGCAGTTCGAACGATAATGCCATGGCGCACGGGCTTGACGTCATCGATGATCTTGCGCAGTCGACGTCGCTCACCGTCGGGCAGACGCTTGGAGATACCAATGGTGCTCGAATTGGGGACGAGGACCGCGAATCGACCGGGCAGCGACACTTCTTGGGTGAGCCGTGCGCCCTTGGCGCCGATGGCGTTCTTGGTCACCTGACAGACGACGGTTTGGCCAGATTTGATCATCTGCTCGATCCGCTTATCGTTAGTCGTCGTTCCTTCGATATCGTCGTCGCTGAGAGAGACGTCGCCGCGATAGAGCACGGCGTTCTTAGGAATACCGATATCGACGAAGGCGAGCTCCATACCGGGCAACACGTTTTGAATCCGACCAACGTAGATATTCCCGTCAATCTGATTCGTCTCGTCCGCCGCCTTCGCTACCGTGTACTCGACCATGGTGCGACCTTCGAGCGTGGCGATGTGGGTTGCATCCTTCAGGGTGTGGACACACATGAGGTAGCGACCCTGGGCGCGAGTGCGGCGCTCCCCCCCGCGTCGGCGCCCCTTTCGGGGTCGGGTGGACTCGTCACCGTCAAATTCGGGGGCCGACGCCTCAACGGGGGCCTCGGTCGCTCGAGTGTTTTGTCGACTCGACGTACTCCCCTGAGCACCCGACGCGTTCTGAACACCTTGAGTTCGTTGACCGCCACCGCCCGAACTTCCCTGGCCGCCTCGACCTCTGCCGCCCCGGCGACGACGATTTCCACCGGGCGTGGAGCTCGGCGACGACGGGGCCTGCTCGCGCGACGACGGCACGGCCGGACGGGTGTCGCCAATTTTAGGGGCCGGACGTGTGTCGCCGATCCGGGGACTAGCGGGGGTTGAGGGGCTGCTGATCTCGTCGCTCACGACGGGTACTCCTTGCGTACTGAGGGAACGACGCACGCCCGAGGGCGAACCTCCCCGGGGTAGAGCAATCCCGCGCGACGTGCGCAGGACCACAAAAACGACGTATTACGAGTTGGGCGGAAGAAAATGAAGTGCCAGAAGTCCCACTCAACTGGGTTACGTCTCTGGCCTGTACCACGTTGCGTCCTTACTGCGGGCAACGACGGAATAGTCTCACTCGGTCGTCACTGCGATTTCATTGCGCCACCGTATAGTGTACGGCCGCGCCCAACCCCACCAGGCTACTCGCCGAGGAGTCAGCCCGTCTTCTTTATGGTCGTGGTGGTAGTCGTGGTGGTAGTCGTAGTCGTCGTACCGCCGGACGTGGTCACGGTGGTCGAAGGTGCGGGCGTGGGCGATGTCGTCGTCGAATGCACCGTGGTCGTCGTCGTCGGTGGCGCCACCTGAGATCGCGGAACGAGATTCAAGGGAGGCACCGGGTGCTGGTAGAGGTAATTAAAGGCCTCGACGACCACGGGAGCGGCGGCGGCGGATCCGTAACCGGCCTTCGCGATCACCGCGACCACGACGTATTTTGGATTGTTCGCGGGCGCGAAGCCGACGAAGAGCGAATTGGGCTCCTGTCCGTGGATGGTCGACGCGGTCCCCGTCTTACCCGCGACGGGAAAGGCGGACTGCGGAAAAGTGGCGTAACGCTGGAAAGTGCCGTACGCGGTGCCTCGGGGATTCTGGACGACCCCCTCGAGCCCGGCCAGAATCGGGGCGCGAATGTTCGCGGGCAAACTCACGTGACCCAGAACGCGTGGGCCGTAGCGCACCACCAATTTTCCACTCGGCGAGACCACCGCCGCGGCCACCTCGGGAGCGTACCGCGTGCCGCCATTGGCGAACGTTGCGTACGCATCGGCCAGCGCGATAGGGGTAATCACTGTCGAACCCTGTCCGAAGGCCATTTCGATATTGTCCCCGGTGTACCACGCCACATTGGGAAACGCCTTCGGTGCGGCTTTGTGCAGGGCGATGCGTACGGTCGGGGAGTCGACCCGACCCTTTACCTCATTGGGCAGGTCGACGTTGGAATACTGATCCAGTCCGTACCGATGGGCGACGTTCTGGATCGGAGTTAGTCCGTACTTCTGTTGCTG
>JAJZEN010000024.1:7011-8408 GCA_021828545.1 Actinomycetes bacterium | reverse complement strand
GCCCACCACGCCGGCCGGATCCCGCCACGCCTGCACGCCGAGGCGTCGTCCCCGGCCCTGGGACGTCCAGATTTATTTGCCGACTCCTCGGACGTGTAACTACACTGTTGTAGTACCTCGGGGCGCCGCTCCGGTCGGGAGGGCGATCATGAGTGATGTCACGATGATGGGATTCAGTGGACCCACGGTCTGTCGCCTCACTGGAGTGACGTATCGTCAACTCGATTACTGGGCGCGCACGGAACTGGTGACGCCGTCGATCACGCCCGCTCAGGGGAGTGGCTCGAAACGGACGTATTCCTACCGCGACGTCCTTGAGGTCAAGGTCATCAAATCGTTGCTCGATTCGGGCGTCTCCCTCTCGCGCGCGCGCCAGGCCGTTGAGTGCTTGCGTGAGTCGCTGGGGGCCGATCTGTCCTCGTCGAGTTTGGTGTTGAGCGACAACGGCTCCGTGCTGGCGGACTACGACGGCCTGGTCGACCTGCTTCGCGGTGGCCAGGGGGTCTTTAACGTGGTGTCAATGGCGAACGTGGTCGCCGAACTTACGACCATGATCAGCGTCATTGAGGAGAAGTCGGAGAAGGTGACTCGTTCGGCGTGAGTTTATTGCCCGACGGCACGAGTCCTCGTCACCCGAGCTTCGTCCCCGTACATCGTGAACGATTCGCGAACATCTCCGAGGAGATCTTCGCGGCGTTGTTGACGTTGTACGGCGTGGCGTGGACGTACGAGCCGCTCGAGTTCCCGCTGGCGTGGAACGAGAGGGGAGAACCGACGCGCGCCTTTCGCCCCGACTTCTATTTGCCCGCGACGCACACCTTCATCGAACTCACGGTCCTCGAACAGCGACTCGTGACCAAGAAGAATCGCAAGGTGCGCGAGTTTCGCGCGCTCTACCCCGAAATCGCGATCCAGGTGGTGTATCGGGGTGACTTCCTCGCCCTCGCTCGACGTCATGGTGTGGACGTGACCTCAGTGAACCCCCAAGCTGCCTAAAGTGCCTCATATGGAAAACGCCCGACCCTACCTCTTCGAGGCGCACGTGACGCTGGGGGCGAAGATGGTCCCCTTCGGCGGTTGGGAGATGCCGCTCGCCTACCAGAGCGGTACCCTCGCCGAGCATATGGCGTGTCGGCGCGACGCAGTGGTCTTCGACGTGTCGCACCTGGGTACGGTGCGCTGCGACGGACCAGACATGTTCGACGCGCTGCAAGGGACCTTGACCAACGATCTCGAGAAGATTGCGCCGGGTCGCGCCCAGTACACCCACCTACTTACTGAGGGGGGTTTCGTCGTTGACGACATCATCGTCTGGTGGCTTTCCCCCACGGAGTTTGACGTCATGCCCAACGCCTCCAACACGTCGGGCGTCACGGCCGCCCTACCGGGCGTCGACG
>JAJZEN010000024.1:0-7001 GCA_021828545.1 Actinomycetes bacterium | reverse complement strand
AGTGGCTGCTTTCGTTCCGGCCTTCGCCGAGGTGGAGCGTTTTGGGGTCCGGCGACTCGATTTTCGAGGGGTCGAGGTGCGCGTGGCGGGAACCGGGTACACCGGTGAGGACGGGGTGGAGATCGCTGCCCCTAACGAGGTCGCCGAAGAGATCCTGGCGGGGCTCGTGGCCGCGGGAATCACGCCAGCGGGACTCGGCGCGCGCGACACCCTACGTCTCGAAGCGGCGTTGCCACTCTACGGGCACGAATTGTCGCTCAGTTCCACCTCGCTCGAAGCGCGACTTGGCTGGGTGCTGGGTTGGGACAAGGCGAGTTTTCGCGGTCGTGCCGCCGTCGAGGCGGAGCGCGAACGTGGCGTGCGACGCCACTTGACCGGAGTGGTCGCCGACGGCCGCCAACCGTTGCGCGACGGCGGGGACGTGATCGTCGCGGGTCACAAGGTCGGGACGCTGACGTCGGGTAATTTTTCGCCGCTCCTCGAGCGCGGCATCGGACTGGGACTACTCGAGGGACCGGCGATCCCCGAGACGCCCGCGGTGGTCGCGCTCAGGGGTCGCGAGATCCCGGTACGACTGAGCTCGCTACCCTTCGTGCGAAAGGCGAGTGCCCGTGGCTGATTACCTACCCCACACCCCCGAAGAGACGACCGAGATGCTGGCGTTCTTGGGGATGGAGTCGCTCGAGCACCTCTTCGCGCACATCCCGGCGTCGGTGCGACTCTCGCGGGGGCTTGACCTCGAGTCCGGCGTGAGCGAACCCGACGTCGCGGCGGCGTTCTCGACCTACTCGCGGGCGAACGCGGGTCAATTGTCGAATTTGACGTGCTACGCCGGTGCGGGCGCCTACGACCACGAGGTGCCCGCGGTCGTCAGGATGCTCGGTTCGCGCTCGGAGTTCGTCACCGCCTATACGCCCTATCAACCCGAGGTCGCCCAGGGCATCCTTCAGGCGATCTTCGAATTCCAGACGATGGTGTCGCGTCTGAGCGGACTCGCCGTGGCGAACGCGTCGCTCTACGACGGCGCCACCGCCCTGGTTGAGGCGGTCAATATGGCCGCGGGGGCGACGCGTTCGTCCACGATGGTGATCTCCTCGGGTGTGCACCCGCACTGGCGCGCGGTCGTGCGGACCTTCGCTCAAGGGACCGGTCACGAGATTCTCGAGGTTCCGTTGAAGGATGGCGTGACCGACTGGGCGAGTGTCGACGTCACTACCGCCGCCGCCGTCGTCGTGGCGTACCCGAATTACCTGGGCGTCGTGGAGGACATGAACGCCCCGAAGGCTCTGGCGACCTCGGCGGGCGGACTGTTCGTGGTCTGCGCGGATCCCGTGGCGGCCGGCGTGCTCAAGACCGCCGGTGACTGGGGTGCGGACGTCTTCGTCGGGGAGGGCCAGCCCCTGGGCACCGCACTGTCCTTTGGTGGCCCCTACCTCGGACTCTTCGCGTGCACGCATGATCAAATCCGTCGTCTGCCGGGGCGCATCGTGGGAGAGACGGTGGATTCCAACGACCGCCGCTCCTTCGTGACGACGCTGCGCGCGCGCGAACAAGATATTCGCCGCGAGAAAGCGACGTCCAATGTATGTACGAATCAGACACTCATGGCCGTGACCGCGGCGATACAGCTCGGCTGGCTCGGCACGAGGGGACTACGCGAGGTGGCGACTCGTTGCGCCCAGGGCGCGCACTACCTCTACGACTCGCTGGTACGAATTAAGGGTGTGACACCAGTGTCGACCCACCCGTTCTTGCGAGAATTCGCCCTAACGTTGCCGCGACGCGCCAGTGGCGTCCTCGACGACTTGGCCGGTGAGGGTATCCTGGGCGGGATCTCGGTGGAGACTCTGACCGGGGGGACCGATCCGTCCATTGAGGGTGACATCGGTGACGTGTTACTCGTCGCGGTCACGGAACGACGAACGCGCGACGAACTCGACCGCTACGCCGAGGTGCTGGGAAAGGTGTTGTCATGAGTCGACCCGGAGGTCGCGCGGCGTCGGCGCCACTACTCGGTCACGAGATCGAACCGACGATCTTTGAACTCTCGGTGCCGGGCCGTCACGCATTCCAATTGCGCACCACGCAGGTGCCCGCTCGAGCGCTGAGCGAGTACATCCCTTCTGAACACCTGAGGACCGCGTCCGTCGCACTCGCCGAAGTGTCCGAACGTGATCTGGTGGGGCACTTCACGCGACTGTCGCATCGGCAGTTCTCGGTGGACCTCGGGGCCTACCCCCTGGGCTCGTGCACCATGAAGTACAACCCTAAGTTCTGTGACGCCGTCGCGGCGGATCCGGGTCTCAACTCGGTTCATCCCGGGGTCCCGGCGTCGCTGTGTCAGGGTTGGCTCGAGCTCCTGGTCACTCTGGAGGCGAAACTCTGCGCCGTCACGGGGATGGCGGCGGCGACCCTGCAACCGGCCGCGGGCGCGGCGGGGGAGATCTCGGGTCTCTTGTTGATGCGTGCGTATCACCGGGCCAATGGTGACGTGCGTCGTCGCATCCTGATTCCCGATTCGGCGCACGGTACCAATCCCGCGTCGGTGACCCTCGGGGGTTACGAAGTGACCACGATTCCTTCGAACGCTCGGGGACTGGTGGATCTGGCGGCGCTCAAGGCCTCCTTGGGGCCCGACGTGGCGGGCATCATGTTGACCAACCCGAACACGCTGGGTCTCTTCGAGGAGGAAATCGTCGAGATCGCCGCGGCGGTCCACGAGGTGGGCGGATTGCTGTACTACGACGGGGCGAACCTTAACGCAATTCTCGGGGTCGTCCGACCCGGCGATATGGGCTTTGACATCGTGCACATGAACCTGCACAAGACCTTCGCCACTCCCCACGGCGGGGGCGGACCGGGCGCGGGTCCGGTGGCGGTGTCGACTCGACTACGAGAGTTCCTGCCCGGTCCCCGGGCGGCGTGCCGCGATGACGGTACGTACTACTGGTCGACACCCGAACACTCCATCGGTCGAGTTCACGGATGGCACGGCAACGCGATGGTCCTGGCGCGCGCCCTCGCCTATATCGATGTGCACGGGGGTGACGGGCTCGAGCGCGTAGCCCAGTACGCGGTGTTGAACGCGAACTGGCTGCGCGAACGACTGCGGGCCACGCTGCCCGCCGCCTACGACCGCGTGTGCATGCACGAATGCGTTCTGACGGCCACGGGGTTGAAGAATGAGTTCGGCGTGCGTGGACTCGACGTGGCCAAGGGTCTCCTCGAGGAGGGTTTTCATTCGCCAACGGTGTACTTCCCGCTCATCGTCGATGAGGCGCTGATGTTTGAGCCGACCGAGACCGAAAGCCTCCAGACGCTGGAGTCCCTGGCGGAGTCGATCGAAAGGATCGCCCAACGCGCGAAGTTCGATCCCGATGGATTGCGTCACGCCCCCCAAACGACACCCGTGTCGCGCGTCGACGAAGCGCGAGCGGCGCGGCACCTGATGGCGACCGAGGATGCCGCAGGACGTTCGTGATCTGAACTGGGTGACGTTCACTTCGTCGACGACGGTCGTGAAATATCCTCGCGTGGGCTCGGCGTTCGAAGGTTGGTGGCGAACGGGTCAGCGCGGGAGTGGGCGAGTGTGGGTGCTCGATCTCGGACCGGTGTTGGTTGGTCGCACCGAGACCACCGTCGCGAGGGTTAGGGCGACGAGCGTCGCTACTTCCACGAAGAAGTCGAGTTGCGCGTCGGGCGCGGTCCACGATTCGCGAAAGCCTAGGATGCCGTGCGTCACCGCGAGAAGGAAGCCCACGATCGTCAGTATCGTCGCTCCTGCGCCGAGGAGCGCGGTCCAAACCTGACGTAGCGTCGCGACGACGACCGCGATGAAGACGTCGGCGACGATTTGGGCCACGAAGAGATCGCCGATATGAGGGATCGCGTGGTAACCCAAGTCGTGCCAGAGGTGGTAGTGGAGGTAGGACGACCAGAGCAACAGTGCGGCCCCCGCGTAGTACGCCGTCAGACTCAGCACCCGTGCCAGACCGGTGACGTCGTGCGGTCCACGCGAGAGAATGGGAGACGGCACCTTCCTTGTTCGTCGCGACCTCGAGAGACGGATGTTGAGATTTTCCATCATTTGCTTGCGCGTTCGTCGACCGTCCTAGTGGTTCGTGGCCGTGTCGACTTAGCCACACGTCGGCGTCGATAGTGCTGGGGACGTTCATCGTGTTTCTCCTCACGTTGTTGTGTCCGAACTGCATCGTGAGGTTGACGCGATGAACGTCGTTGTGGTGGGTACCGTTTCGGTTCACGGCCTCGTTCGCCACGCCCGGGAACTCAACTAGTCAGATTCCTTCGAGTACACGCTCCGAGTGTGCGCTCATGAGTCCGCGCCTGTTCGATTCGGGACGGTTGGCTATTTGGCAAAACATTTCGCACCCGGCCGTCCTGATTCCGAACGTGAGTGGACCAATATAACGAATTAAACCGTGAAGGCGATGCCCCTTTTGCCAACCTGGAGCCAGGAGATCTTCCAGTTGACGTTGGCGTTGAGCCAACTGCACACTTCGGAGGCGATTGTGACGACGCGAAGTTCACGGGCGTGGATTCATTTAGTCCCCGTACTAGTCGTTCTCGATGTGATCCTGGTGTTCGCATTTCAGGATCCTGAGGATGTAAGGGTGAGCATTTTCACATTCTCTGGCGCGCTTTCGCTGTCGAAAGCAATCCTTGGCGCGGTGGTTCTGGGCGCACGCACGGGGCTGCAGCTAGGGTCTGTTCTCTTTTTTCCGTTGCGACGACTGATCGGTCAAGGGGCGAGTCGGGTACGGAGGGAACGGCCTCGGTCCTCGTTGAGGCTGGCCTAGCGTAAAGTCGCGGATCTATGGCGTCCGAGGGCCGATACGCACGATCTCCGAGTGGGGAATCAAGTCATTTCGCGACGTCATGTCTTGACAAAGCTTTGTCGCCGAATGCCTTTTCAATCTTCGGACAGGGTACGCCGATACCAGGTACCAGCGCGTCCCGCGAGTTCCGCGGGGCCATCGGGGACGAATCCATTCTTCGCCAGCACCCTCTGGGAGGCGATATTCTCCACGGCGACCGCCGCACTGAGACTTTGTAAACCGTATGTGGTTGCCGCAATCCGGCACAGTTCTCGCAGTGTTGCGGTCCCAACACCACGGCCCGCAACGTTCTCCGCGACTCGGTAGCCGACATTCGCAGTGCCGTCATGAATCTCGTAGAGATTGAAACGGCCAAGTATCGTTCCATCCTCGTCGACGAGTACGAAATAAAGACAGGCTCCGGACTCTTGTTCCGCCACTTGGGCGTAGTGAAGTTCGGCGAAGGTGTGAAAGTACTCGTCGCCGCGGTCTGAAATGGTTGTCGCAAAGTAGGGGCGATTCGCCAATTCGAACGCCAAGACCACGGGAGCGTGGTCGCCTCGCAGTCGCTGCAATTCTGGCACGTGCTAATCGTAATAAGGCTTCTTAGGTGCCTGTCGCGAATCTCGCCACGAGATGATGACGTGAAGCACCGGACAAGTCGCACGAACCATGATGAAGGGCCGACGTGCCCAGTCTCCGAGTGGCGAGTAGAACCGTGGCGAAAATAGGGCGACTCGAAATGACTATCGATACGAGATGACGGCGACTCCAGGCAAGTCGTCAAACGCCGTTGTGTCGGCGCTTACAAGAATTCGATTGGCCGCAAGGGCGGTGGCGGCGATGATGAGGTCGTGAGCACCTCTGGGTCGACCCTGGCGGCGTAGGAAAGCAAGAAGTTTGGCGTGCGTCCGGGCAACCGCGAGATCGTAGTCCAGAATCGGTATTGAAGCTACGACCTCATCCACGAGACTCTGGCGGATCTGCTTAGTCCTTCCCTTTGCCAAAGCGACGCCTACTTGAAGTTCAGCAACCGTGATCGTTGCAATCGCAACGTCATCCTGATCGCCGATGACGTCATCGAGATTGATCTTTGACCTTTCAGCATCGATTAAGAATGTCGTGTCGAGAATCAGGCGCTTCAAAATCGTTCCTCAGGGATTGCGAGTTCCCTGGTCTGCTTCAGCGAAGTCATCCACGCCCCATCCGCGCAGTTCCTCTTCAAGAGTGCCTTCACTTCTTCACCGTGGCCATTGGTGACAGGCCCAATGTGCGCAATGGCTCGACCCCGTCGAACAATGGTGATGTGCTCACCCTTGAACTCAACCGCGTCTAGCAACTCAGCAAAATTTCGAGCTGCAGTTGTAGCACTTATTTCTGTCATGGAATCAGATTATCAGATATTATCTGTCCACGGGCTGACCTGCGCGTCCTCCGAGTGGTGACTTCTATACTGGTGAGGATTCTGGGTCTGGACAGTTCACAACTCCCACTGAACGGGTCTCGCCAAATGGTTGTTGCTTGCCCTACGATGAGGGACGTGAGCTCATCAGAGAAGTCAACTAATGATTCAACCCAGCCGGTCGAGGCTTTTCTCGCGCAGCCGGCTTACCACGCAGGCGAGGACTCGCCATCCGAACCTTTGGCAGCACCGCAAAATTACTCTGTCCCCAGCAGTTTCTGGCATCGATTCGGGCGTCGATTTACTCACTTCATGTTTGAGAAGGAACCGGGAGAGTATTCGTCCATCTCTCCTAGAACCTCCGATGGCAAGAGAACAAAAATCTTCTTCTTCAACGGTAACGGTCGAGGCCGATAGATTCGAAGTCCTTGGGAATTAGCTACCTGTCAAAATAGTTAGCCTCCGAAACTACGTATCAGGGTGATCGAACTCGGTTCATGACTTGATCGATATCGAAGGCCGACGTTCATTCTCCGACTGGCGCGTGAGGTCCTGGATTAATGGAGAACTATGAGGATGTAGTGGTATGAATGGTCGCTACAGACAGTGTGGCCAATTTGCGGCAGGGCTACCTTGCGTTAAAAATACTCCCAGTTAAGGCCAATACCGTTTACTTAAGGTTCTGAGTGGTATTATGGTGGTATGCCACGCGCAGGGTGGGTGAAGCCGGAGACTGACCAACGTCTCTCCGACCACATCTCGAT
>JAJZEN010000012.1 GCA_021828545.1 Actinomycetes bacterium | reverse complement strand
CTCGGTTCTTACTGTGTGACCCAAGGTCCACTACCAGGCCGAATAAGAACGGAACGTGACGATGCGAGACGCTGGAACGATTCACGGTCTGGTTTGTCGAATTTACAACCTCTTTCCAGGGCCACTGCGCGTCCCTCCAATTTCGGTTCGTTCGAGCGTTTTGAGACACTCGTTTCAACTCCGGCCAAGAACCAATTGCGATTTGGGGCGGGGAGTGGAGGTAGCGCGGGCCCATCACTGCGGGATCGCACCAGAAGTCGACGGCGGCCGACGTCAATACTCAAGAGGTTCGACCACCATCTCGAGATAGGACAGGTCGAGCTCTTCCCATCGGGTGAGCCACGCAGCACCAAAATCCACGACATCATGTCCCGCGAGATAGGTCGCAAGATCCTCCGCGTGCAACTGCCACCCACCCCCGAAGGCGTAGAGACCCTCCAGGGACATTCCGTGCACCTCAATCGTGAGAATCGTGTGGTCGCCCTCAGCGACCAGATCCGCAGTGGAGCACCGCTCCGGACCGCCGTTGGCCGTTGTGGACACCCGCAACTTTCTCGGTGGATCACACACCTCGATCCGGCCTCGCCCCTCGTTCTGGCTGCCGGAGACGTATTCCGTGAACTCGCCGCCAACACGAAAGTCACCCTCGACTTTCCCGTACCAGCGCACGAGGCGCTGCGGTTCCGTGATCGCCGACCACAAATCTTCGATATCGGTCGCGTAGCGACCCTTCATGCGGACAACGCCGAAGCCCCCAGTCGAGTGCAACGACCCCTCGATGGTGGTTTCTTTGTCGCTACTCACTTTTCACTCCACTGATTTCGATGCCCACGAGAGATTTCAGTATGCCAGAACGACTCGCGGGAGCGGTAAATAGAGGATACCGAGCGCCACGGGTCGTGGGCAGGATCGCTGCTCGGATCCTGCCTGGTCACGTCCAGGACTTCGATGTTTGGCCTCGCAGAGTCTCTACCACCCGTGGATATAGAAATGCTTAAGTAACTGATGAGGTACGTATCAAGCCCGTTACACTGTGAGGCGTGGACGGAGTTATGCACGCACTGACCGACCTCAATCGCCGTAAGGTGCTCGAGATCCTGCGCGACCACGAGGCCACGGCAGGGGAGCTCGCCGAGGCGCTGCCGATCGCTCGCCCGGGTGTTTCGCGACACCTCCGAGTCCTACGCCAGGCCGGGCTGGTCGACGTTCGCCAGGACGCCCAGCGTCGGATCTACCGTCTACGTCCGGAGGCCCTGATTGAGGTCGACGAGTGGTTGGAGGCTTACCGAGTTTTGTGGCGCCATCGACTCGACGCGCTGCACACCGAGGTCAAGCGTGGAAGGAAGGCGATGAGATGAAGACCATCGGCACGATGCGCGCACTCGACCAGATACGCGGAGCAGTGCGTATGGAGGAACTCTATGATACCGACATACGTGACCTGTGGGAGGCGTGTACGTCGCCGGAGCGGCTTGCGCGCTGGCTCGCGAAGGTTTCGGGCGATCCGAAAGTCGGCGCCACCGTTGAATTGACTTTTACGAGCACGTGGACCGGTCCGGCGAGGGTCGAGATTTGCGACGCGCCGCACCACCTTCTACTCACCATGGAGCCGGGAACCGAGGACGAGGCTCACCTCGAGGCGTGGTTCACCGAGGAGAGGTCCCAGACCCGACTGGTCGTAGAGGAGCGTGGCCTGCCGGTCGACAAGCTCCATTTTCACGGCGCCGGCTGGCAAGTGCACCTGGAGGACCTCGGGCGCTCGCTCAAGTTCAACCGCTCCGTGCACCCAGACGACTGGTCGGCGACGCGCGCCTCACCCAACTGGCGTAGCCGCTGGGTCGAACTCACGCCCGACTACGAAGCCATGCCGGTGGAGCGATAAACAACTCGATCGGCCTCGGCCGCGGTACTCTCACTGGTTGGTGCCAAGAACCCTCGCGTTCATCTCCAGGCAGTTGAGGTCCCACGAGTCGTGAATGAGTTCGTGGGCTGAAACCGTATCAACCAAAAACGACGTTCATCGCGTCAATCTCAAGATGCAGTTCTCGACCATGCAAATTGACTCGAGAGCCGTGGTCAGACGGTGCTGGTCCCCATGGGCCGCTCCAATGGGGAGATGATTCGCTCAAGTGAGAAGGGCGATGCGTTGGTAGGCGCCGAGTGGCACGTCAGCCGTCGGCCAGCCTTTGAGGAGACGCACGATCCGTCGCTGTGAGCGATAGACCGGACGACCCGGGACGCGAAAGATCCCCCAGCGCAGGGACTTGGGTCGCGCCTCTTTCGAAGGTCCCGTGAGAAACAGCAACTGGAAACGGCGCACGAGGTCACCCGCCAGAGCGACCATCATGAGCCAGTTGGCGCTGGCCTCGAAGTTGGTGAAGGGGAACTGGTTGAGTCCGAACTCTTTGAGGCGTTGGAGGTGGCTCTCGACGTGGGCTCGGTCCCTCATAGTGACGTCTAAGTCCGCCGGGTCACCCGCTTGGCCGGTGTAGAAACCCCAGTAGCGAATCCCGTGAGTGGGAAAGAGGCTGCGCTGGGCTCCGGGGTGCAGGGGATCGCGTCGAATGATGAGTCGTGTGGCCTCTGACGAGGAGGAGTGACGCATCGCGTCAAAGGCCAATCGTGAAGGCTACCTCTGCGAGGATGCTTGGTCGTGGTCACAACTCGCGTCCGACGCAGCGTGACGAATTAGGGAGCAACTTGCGAAGTTGACCTGGATTGCTCGTGCACCACGAACACTGAACAATCGGCGTGCGAGAGGACGGCGGTGGTGACACTGCCCAGGAGGTGCCCGACGAGACCAGTGCGTCGGTGAGCGCCTAATACGATCACGCCTATGTGATGTGTTTGAGCGACGAGAACAATCCCTTTCCACGTTGGTGCGGCCTCAGCGGCGAGACCGTGGGCGCGAAAACCAGCATCTCGGGCCAAGGCGGCACCGAAGTCTGCGGTCTCTTCGGCCGCCCGACGGACCTCGTTCGCGGCGTCCACGTCGAAAAGGCGGGACGTGACGGGTTCGAATCCGACGTCGGCGGGTTGCCACACGCACAGGACGAGCGCGTCGCGGCTGGTCGCGAGTTCTTGGCCCGCTCGCTCGATGGCCAGTGCGGCGAGCGCGGAGCCGTCGTAGGCGAAGAGTATCGGAGTCGTCCACGTCTTCTCTCCCCTCGCGTCGAACTCACCATTCGTCACGTCAGTCACTGGCATCCTCTCGAGCGCCAGCCATAACTAGCGATTTCTCTTCTGGTGGACTGCGGCGCAACTTCGCGAACAAGGGTGGTGACTCCCACGCGGGATCGACACCCGAGAGGAAGCGGTCCAGATCGGGCGCCTGGGGATGCGCGCCACTCACCATATAGATGACGACGCCGATGACCGCGCCACCGAGGGCAAGTCCCAGTCCGATCCATAGCGCGATTGCCGTACCCGCATCGAGTCCCCCACCCGTGGCGGCGGCGAAGTGGATAAAAATTGGCGCGACCATGAATGCGGCGACCGCTCGGAAGAGTTCGACGATGGCGAACACTCGCTGAAGGTTGGCCGAGGGGAGGGAGAATCCCGCGACGAACAGCGCGGGCGCCACCGTGGCCCCTAGGCCGAGCCCCGTCAGGCCCGAGCCTAGGAGCGTCATCGCCTGACTCGAGGGAACGGAGATTCGAAAAACGACAATACCCGCGGCCAGTACGAGCATGCCCACGAGTGGGAGAAAGTGCATGGCGCGCTTGCGAACGACGAGTCCGAGGGCGATGGCGGAGATCACGGCACCGGCGAGTTCGGGCAGGTAGAGCAGACCGATATGCAGCGGGCTGTAGCGCGCCTGAAGTACGCCGACGGTCAGCGCGGTCGCCGAGATCGATGCAGCGGCTGCGAAAAGCGCAACGACGATTCCTGCGACGGGAATGGAGCTCGTGATCATCATCTTGATGGTCAGGAGTGGACGCTTCGCGCGGCACTGATACACGACGAGTACGACGATGAGTGCTAGGCCACCGAGCAGCGGCACGATTGATATCGGGTTGCGTAAAGCGTGACTCGTGAGCTCCGAGGCGCCAAAGAAGGCGGCGACGCATCCGACCGTGGCGAGACCAATCGCCGGGAAGTCTCTCGGTGAGTCGGGATTGGCCGCGGGCGAGTCTTCGAACGTCACGAGAACGAGAATAAGGGCAATGACCGCGATACCCACGACGATCCAGAACAACGGTCGCCAAGCGAGTGACTGCGCTTGCACACCACCGATGAGTGGGCCGAGAGCGACCGCTCCGAAGATGCACATGTTCATGATCACTGCGGTGTCGCGCAGTTTGTTAGCGGGGTAGCCAATCGCTAATGGCGGGACGGCCGCGATCAGTAACAGACTGGTGCACAGCCCCTGGATGATGTGACCAGTGATGAACATGCCGGCATCCGTGGCCGACGCGGTTAGCACTGATCCAATGACCAACATGACCGCGTAGCCCACCAACATGCGTCGTTGCGGATAGTGCTGGGCGAACTGCACCGCCAGTACGGTACCGAGGGCGTAGGCCGCGTTCGCTAGTCCCGAACCGAGGCTAAACGTCTGCGCCGACATATGTAACTGTCGACTGATAATGGGCGTCAAGGGCCCCAGAGCCGCAGAGAGTGCCAAGTAGGGGATTAGCGCAAACATCACCATGGTGGCGACAGCCGCGTAGCGTCCGGCCAGAGGTCCTTGCCTCATCGCCATTCCCCTCGAACGTTCGACGACACGTCTCTCGGCGCGCCGTCAAGCAATAACGACGGAACTAGGCGGCTGTTGGGGGAGGGCATTGCCGAACACTCTTTCTTTTGTTTCAGGGGGCAGTAAACGGAATCTTCGTCCACTTAATATACGGGTAGTAACTCCGGATTGTGCGCAGGTGCGGGAATCTCCCATGTTCGTGGACATATGCTTCGGGACGTGACGATTCCCTTGGAACCCGCGGAGCACCTTGGGGGCTCGGCGACGAACGATGGTGTCGATGGTGACGATGGTTCACACCGCGCGGTGCGATCGGACGCGCAAAGAAATCACCACCGTATAGTGGTCGCGGCGCGCGAGGTTTTCGCGCTCCAGGGTAGTGATGCCTCAATGGTGTCAATCGCCCATCGCGCCGGGGTTGGCGCCGGAACGTTGTACCGACACTTCCCCCATCGAATCGATCTCGTCGAAGCGGTCTATCGCGTCGACGTGGAGGAATTAGCCGTCGCCGCTGAAAGTGCGGTACGGGACCTCGCGCCCTGGGAGGCGTTGAGGGACTGGCTCGATTCTTTCCTACGCTATTCGCTCGGCAAACGCGTGTTCCTTACCGAACTGCGTGAATCGTTCGAGAAGAATCCCGAACTGAAATTGAGATCGCGAGAACGAGTTGAACAAAGTTTCGCGCTCGTTCTCGAGAACGCTCAGCGCGCGGGCGTGGCGCGCACTGACATCGATGGTTCGGATCTCATGCTGCTCGTCGGCGGGATGTGCACCGGTCCGACGCTGGTCGGGGCCCAAGGAGAGCGCCTCCTCGCCATGGTCCTCGACGGCCTGCGCGTTACCCCTTGAGTGGCGCTGAGCGGCCCTGGATTCGACCCCACGTCGAAACCGCGGAGTGAACCATATCTTCGCACCGTTGGTGGAACGGGTCTCCGCCCACCCCGAAAATCTGGTCCCCGTGGCGACCATTCGAAGTACCAACGTCACTTGGCCAGGATGCGACTGATGAGTGGCGCAAGAGCGCTGGCACCGGCGTAGACAGGGAGGAGGGCTCCGACTCGACCGTGGAGGTGCGCACTCAAGGCGGCGGCCATTAGGGGGTCGTGACCACGAGCAATCGCCGCGCCGATCATTCCTGCCAGGACGTCACCCGAACCCGCCGTCGCCAGCGCGCTCGTTCCTGAGCGCACCACGCGCACGTCCCCATGTGGCGACGCGACCAAAGTGGTCGGTCCCTTGAGCAGTACCACACAACCGGTCTGGGCGGCGAGTTGGCGAACGAGTCCTATGCGCTGGGTGCTCCGTCGCGTCCCGCTGAGTCGCTCGAACTCGCCCTGATGAGGAGTCAGTACCCACTCGCGCCCCGCCGCGATGTGTACGACTTCTGGCGCGAGCGCATCGGCATCGAGGACCACGGGCGACGCCACGCTCGCGAGTCGTTTGTTCAACCACGGGGCACAATCCTCACCCAACCCGGGGCCGGCGACGACGCAGCGACTTCGGGGGTCGACGTTCGATCCCCGGAATCGCACCACTTCGGGTGCGAGCGTCGTCGCCGTTGAGATCGTGCCACGACTCGCGAGCCGGATCATCGAGGCGCCCGCTCCGAGCGCACCTTGACAGACCAACGTCGCCGCACCGGACATCGATGAGGATCCGGCGAGAACAGTAAGTGCGTGGGTCCACTTGTGATCATCGACCCCTCGGCGAACGTACATGTCGAGGTCCGCGTCCTCGATGAGGGCGTCACTCTCGGGCACGGAGATCCCGAGGTTTACCCAGCGAATCTCCCCCGTGAATGCGGCGGCGTCGCCGTCGACGTGAGCGTATTTCAACGCACCCAGGGCCACCGTCACGTCCGCGGGCATTGGACGTCCCTGAAGGGCACCTGAGTCGGCGTCGACACCCGACGGCACGTCGACCGCGACGACGAGGGTTCCGTGACTCACACGGGGCGCTATGTAGGAACGCGAACAACCAATGCCGAACGCCGCGTCGACGACGAGATCGAACCCTCGAAGTTCGTCGGGTTGGTGGGCAACGGTGATGACGTCGACCTTGGCCCCGCGACGACGTAATTCACTCGCCGCGAACTGTCCGTCGGCGCCATTGAGTCCCGGGCCCACGAGGACGCCGATTCGTCGACCATAGGTTGAGCCCAGAAGACGACGGGCGTGGTCCGCCACCGCGGTCCCGGCGAGGGCGACGAGGCTGTCGACGCCACGTTCGGCCACCGCTCGAGCGTCACACTCTCGCATCACCCTCGTAGTGACGAGGGGAATCACGTCTGCTCACTTCGTGAGTCGTGGTCGTCGAGCGATACGAGCGAATCGGGGGAGAGCATCATCACCCCAAAGTTAGCCACACTCGTCGCACGACATTGTGACGTCCGCGGACCCTTGATGTCGAGGATGAGGTGAAGCCACGGTACCGACGTGCCGTGCTTCGTGGCGAGAATCTTCAATTCCTCAGTCTCACGATTCTCACATCAATTCACCACGCAACTCTCAGAATGTGACGGCGGTTGTAACGCATCGCACAGGTCATTTTGAGTTTTGAATCGTAGTCTCAAATCAACCCGAAGTTGAGATGAATCGAGGAACGATGTTGATGACTACCCAGAAGGTTTTCCGTTACGCAGCCGTCGTAGCGATGAGTGTGGCGAGTGTCTTCGCCTCCTCCGCGATCGCGTCGGCTAGCCCGATTGCCCCACACGACGTGACAACGCGTTTTGACGTGAGTGGTACCGTGACCGCGCTCTCACCGTCGACCGGCACACCGACCTCGGTCACGATCCAGCCACGCGATTCCCGTCGGCCCTCACAGAACGTTCTCCTTGGTGCGAGCACGGTGTACTACCAGGGCGGCACCGTCGTGGGGGTGTCGACCCTCGCCATTGGCGAGCCCGTGGAGATGAGCGTCACTGGTACGCCCGCGACGGCGCTCGTCGTACACATCGAGGCTCCCCATCGCGTTTTCCTCAGTGGTACCGTGACCGCGCTCTCACCGTCGACCGGCACACCGACCTCGGTCACGATCCAGCCACGCGACAAGAATACGTCAGTACTCAGCATTGCCCTCACGGGGACGACCCTGTACTACTTGGGCGGCAAGGCCACCACGGCCGGTACATTGGTCGTCGGTTCTCACGTCGTTCTCCAGACGACGGGGACTCCGCCCACGGCAACAATCGTGGAGATCATGGTTCCCAGGCCCACGCGGATTAACGGCACAGTCACCGCGCTGACGCCGTCGACCGGCACACCGACCTCGGTGACGATTATGCCCGAGGGTGACCACGCCGTTGCGGTGAGTGTCGATCTGTCGTCGAGCACGGTCTACAAGGAGGCGAACAAGTTCGTGACGGCGACCGACCTCGTCGTGGGCTCCAAGGTTGACCTGTTGGCGAGTGGAAATCCTGAGACCGCGACGATCGTACGGATCGCGACGCCTCGATCGCTGGACATTGACGGTCTGGTGATTGCACTCAGTCCGGCGACGGGAACCCCCACGTCGATGACGGTGCAGCCCGGCGGTGCCTTTCGGTCGCCGGTCACCGTCAATCTCGCGGCGAGCACGTCCTACTTTCAATTGAAGGCCTCGACCACCGTCGCCGCTGTGCTCGTGAGTTCGCGAGTGGAAGTCGCGGCCAGTGGCAATCCTTTGACCGCGACCGCCGTGCGCATTTCACCGCCGCCCGCGGACATCACAATCGGGGACGTGACGGCGGTGAGTTCCAGCGCGATGACGGTGCAGCCACAGACTATTGGCTCAGCTCCCGTCACCTTCTCGCTGACCAATGCGACGTCGTACTTCGCGGGCCGCCGGAGCTCCACGGTGAATGGGGTCAACGTGGGGGACACGGTGCGCGTGGCCGCGAATGCGGCGGCTCCGTCCACGGCCGTCTTCGTGACAGTGCGCGACATGGCCCTCATCGGACGAGTGACTGGCGTAGCGGGTGACGTGATCTCGCTGAGGGGAATCTACGGTTCCCCTCTCACGGTCAGCGTCACGACGAGCACTCTTTTCAAGAAAGAGGGTCACCCCTCGAGTCTGGGCGCGGTCGTTCGTGGTGAGCTCATCGTTGCACAGGGCGCGGCCATCTCGGGTGTCACTAAGTCAGTCAGCGCGACTAACGTATGGATCGGGATTCGTGGCAACTTGATTTATCGCTTCGAAATGCTCCAGCACCACTTTTCGGAGGAGCGTCACCACCGCTAAACGGGCGTAAGGCGGAGAAGGACAGCTACCGGGCGACCCAAGGGTTGCCCGGTAGCCTTGTCCGATGCCTCGTCTTAGTCACCGCATTCCAGAAACACCGTGGCGCGCGACTTCGCCCTGGTCCCCGCGACCCAGGATGATTGCCCCTTTAGTGGGAGGTTTAAGTCTTTTTGGCTTCGGCGAGGGGCTTTTGGTGGCCTCGCACTGGGGAGCGACACCATGGACGGTGTTCGCCCAAGGTCTCGCGCGACGACTCGATATTTCGATCGGGTGGTCGACCCTTTTGATTTCCTCAGTCGTCCTCCTGACGTGGTGGCCGCTGCGCGAGCGACCCGGATTCGGCACCATCGCGAACATTTTAATTATCGCCTACTGTCTTGACCTCACCTCAACGACGGTGACCACGCCGTCGAGCCCCTGGCTACGCGCCCTTCTCATGGTCGCGGGCGTGGTCGCGATTGGTGTGGGGAGTGCCCTGTATCTCACCACAGGATTAGGACCCGGCCCGCGCGATGGGGTGATGACGAGTCTGCACCGACGATTGAGGGTCAGTGTGGTGTACGTTCGTCTCAGTATCGAAGTGGTAGTCCTCTCGGTCGGCTGGCTACTCGGTGGCGTCGTGGGCGTCGGCACCGCGTTCTTCGCGGGAACAATTGGATTTAGCATCGGACTCAGTTTGAACATGCTCGACCGCTTAGCGACGCCTGCGCGCCATGATTGACGCCTCGCATCTCAGTCAGTTCCTCGTGGCGTCCATTTTGATCATTATGGTGCCGGGTCCCAGCGTCCTGTTCACGCTCGCGCGTGGCGTGGCGTGGGGACGTGTCGTCGCCGTGCTAACTGTCTTCGGCAATAGCCTGGGAACACTGCTGCTGTCGTTGGTGGTCGCATTCGGCTTAGGACCTCTACTCGCCCGATCGACCATATTGGCCGTGGCGCTGCAACTCTGCGGCGGGACGTATCTGTTGTATCTCGGAATTGACGCGCTTCGTCATCGCCACGAACACGCTTTGGCGATGACGAAGCGCGAAGAAGTGCGCCCGCCTTCGGTAAAAATTATACAGCAAGGCTTCGTCGTGGGCGTGCTGAACCCCAAGTCACTCATCTTCTTCGCCGCGGTCTTTCCCCACTTCGTCGACCGCCATCAGGGACATATAACCCTGCAATTGGTTACGCTCGGGGTCCTCTTCAGCGCGATGGCGCTCTGTAGTGACTCCACGTGGGGTCTTATCGCGGGCACCGCTCGTGCGTGGCTCTCAGAGTCGGCGTCGCGACTGGTGAGGCTACGCACCATTGGTGGGGGAGTCATGTGCGCGTTGGGCGTAGTTATCCTCACCAGTGCGCTCTCGTCGTGATCGACGTACTCGACCGCACCCTTCACTACCTACACTGCTGGTGATAAAGGAGACAACATGAGTATGCACGGCGCCATCGGTGGTAGCGGTCGCGCCGGTATGAAGTCGATGCGGCGAAATCGCGACATCTTGGAGCACCAGATCAAACCAGGGACGCTCCCGCGCATGTTGAGCTTCGCGCGGGTCTATCGGCCGATGATCATCGTCTTTCTAGCGGCGGTGGTACTGGATTCGGCGGTGAGCACGGTCTCACCCCTAGTGCTTCGTTCAATCATCGATAACGGCATCCCGCACAAGCGCGAGGGTCTCGTTATCGGTTTGTCGCTTCTCACCGCGGCGCTCGCGGTGGGTGACGCGGGACTCTCGCTCTTCGAGCGGCGCGCGTCGGCCGTGATTGGCGAGAGTTTGATCTACGATTTGCGCGCCAAGGTCTACGCCCATATCCAAGAGATGCCCATCGCCTTCTTTTCACGGACCCAGACGGGCGCACTGATCAGTCGACTCAACAACGACGTCATCGGCGCTCAACAGGCGTTCACCGATCTCTTCTCCAACGTGGTGGGGAACGCGGTCCTCCTGGCGATCATCCTGGGAGTGATGTTCTTCCTTAGTTGGCAGATCACCCTGGTCGCCTTGATCCTCCTGCCAATGTTTCTCCTTCCGGCGCGTCGCGTTGGACGACGACTCGGAACGCTCTTTCAGCGAGGGATGGAACTCAACGCCGAGATGAACATGGTCATGACCGAGCGATTCAACGTCGCTGGGGCGATGGTGGTCAAACTCTTTGGTCGTCCACGCGACGAGCTCACCTACTTCGAGAATCGCGCCGGTCAGGTCCGAGACATTGGAATACGACAAGCGACCTACCAGCGCTTCTTCTTCGTCGCACTGTCGCTGACGGCGTCGCTGGCCACGGCTTTCGCCTACGGATTCGGCGGCGTGGCCGTACTACACGGCGCACTCGCGGTGGGTACGCTCTTCGCCCTCACTTTATACTTGGCGCGACTCTACGGACCCCTGACGCAGTTGTCGAACCTGAATATCGACTTCATGTCGGCCATGGTGAGTTTTGAGCGACTCTTTGAAGTGCTCGATCTCGAGCCCATGATTAAGGATTCACCCGACGCGCTCAACATTCCCACGGGCCCGGCGACCATACGCTTTGACCACGTGGATTTCGCCTACCCCGGTGCCGAAGAGGTCTCCCTCGCCTCCCTCGAAGCAGTGGCCGTTCTCGAGCGCGTCGAACGCACGCCGGTGCTGCACGACGTGAGTTTTGTGGTCGAGCCCGGAACCATGACGGCCCTCGTCGGTCCCTCGGGCGCGGGAAAGACGACGATGTCCCTACTCGTCTCGCGACTCTACGACGTCACGTCGGGATCCGTGAGCATCAACGGCGTCGACCTTCGTCAGGCGACCACGACCTCCCTCAACGCCACGGTGGGCGTCGCGACCCAGGACCCGCACCTGTTTCACGACACGATCCGCGCGAACCTCCTGTTCGCACGACCCGACGCGAGTGACGAAGAGATTCGCGTCGCGCTGGCGTCGGCGCAGATCGAGGCGCTCGTCCGGAGTTTGCCCCAGGGGCTCGATACGGTGGTCGGCGAACGAGGGTATCGCTTGAGTGGCGGCGAAAAGCAACGTATTGCGCTCGCGCGGCTCCTACTCAAGGCTCCGCACGTGGTCGTGCTCGACGAGGCGACCGCTCACCTGGATAACGAGAGTGAGGCCGCTGTTCAGCGCGCACTCGACCAGACAATGGCCGACCGTACCTCTGTGGTCATTGCGCACCGGCTCTCCACGATCCGCAACGCCGACCAGATCCTGGTGATCAACTCGGGACGCATCGTCCAGCGCGGAACCCACGTGGAGTTGCTCGCCGCTGGCGGTCTGTACCGTTCGCTCTACGACACCCAGTTCGCTTCCCAGGCGCTAACCCATGGCGTGAGCGCCGCCGTCAACGTGGATGACTGACGCGGTGACGGCGCGCAACAAAGGCGAGAGCAACGCGACCGCGCTGTCGGCGACGGCGCTGGAGTCATTCACGTCCCAGCCCAGGGGTGCGCGCTCCGCCCAGGTGTCTTCAAACACCTCGAATCCCGGAATCGATTTGGCCGCCATTGTGCGAATAGGGCCAGCGGCGAGCATATTCACGCGGATCTGGTCCGGACCAACTTCGCGCGCCAGATAGCGCCCGAGGGATTCAAGGCCCGCCTTCATCACCCCCATCCAGTCGTACATGGGGTACGCGCGCGATCCATCGAAGTCCAGCGCGATCACCGAGGCGCCCCCTTGCGCGGTGCTGCGTTGGAGCAAGGGGCGAAAGGCCCCCACCAGAGCGCTCAACGAAAATGTCGAGATGTGCATCGCGAGCGATACGTCCTCGAAGGGAGCGACGAACATCCCTGCTCCTAGGCAACTCGGGGGCGCGTAACCAATGGCGTGGACGAGACCGTCGAGACGCTCGAATCGGTTCTTCACCTGCGAGACCGCGGCGGCGACTTGCTCGGGCTGGGTGACGTCGAGTTCGATTACCTCCCCGACGTCACCGAACTGCTCGAGTTTGCGCGCGGTGCGCCGGGTGAGTGACAGGCCGCGTCCCGCACCGGTGAGCGCGATCGTCGCTCCTGCTTCGAGGGCGCGACGCGCAATACCGAAGGCGAGCGAATCGTCGGTCAAGACGCCGGTAATCAAGATACGGTGATTGGTCAGGATTGGCATCTTGTTAGCGTACTGAAGTTACACATTCGAAAGGGCCGCACGATGAGCACGGTAGGAGTTATTGGGGGCACCGGGCCCGCCGGACAAGGGGTGGGTGTACGCCTCGCGAGTGCCGGGTACGACGTGGTACTGGGCTCGCGTGACGCGCAACGCGCCGCGGAGGTCGCCGCGTTGTTGGTGCCGCGCGGTACCGGATCGGTGGCCGGGGCCGCCAATGAGGACGCCGCTCTGTGCGACGTGGTGGTGGTTGCGACACCTTGGGATTCGGCCGTCGCGACGGTCAGTGCCCTTCGCGAGTCCCTCACGGGCAAGGTCGTTATCTCCATGGTGAACGCACTGGCGCGCGAGGGACGCGAACTCGTGCCCCTTTACCCCCCGCGCGGCTCAATGGCCGCTCAAATCGCCCACACCCTTCCCGGCTCGCGAATCGTGGGCGCCTTTCACCACCTCCCGGCATCGGAGATGATCGACCTCGATAGTGACCTTGACGCCGACGTCGTCATCTTCGGTGATGATCCGGTGGCGCGCGAGAGCGTGGCGCACATGGTGGAGACCATGGCGGGCCTCCACGCGGTGGTCGCGGGTTCGATGTCGCTGGCCAGCGCGACCGAGGCCTTCACCGCAGTGTGCATTTCTATTAATATTCGTCACAAGGCGCACAGTTACGTCAAATTGGCCGGACTTCACCACTAATGCGTCTCTACGACACCGCTCGTCGCGGCGTGTACGAGATGACCCCGGATCCGGTGGTCTCTCTCTACAGTTGCGGCATCACGCCATACGACGCGGCCCACCTCGGCCACGCTTTCGTGTACCTCACCTTTGACGTCCTCCAGCGTCGACTTCGCGACGACGGTTTCGAGACGCGCTGCGTGCGCAACGTCACCGATGTCGACGACGATATTTTGCGGAAGGCACGCCAACTCGGCGTCAATTATCTCGATCTCGCGGCGCGAGAGATGGCCAAATTCGAGCGCGACATGCGCTTGATCAACCTTCTGCCGGTCTATTGCGAACCGCGTGCGACGGGGGCGATCGCGGAGATCTTGACCATGATTGGGGACCTCGTCACCTCGGGCTACGCCTACCAGGTGGACGGTTACATTTATTTTGAGGCCGCCACTTTTTCCCGCTTCGGCCAGGTGAGCCACCAGAGCCGTTCGTCGATGCTCGAACTAGCGGCGATGCACGGTGGCAACCCCGAGGACCCCCGCAAACGCGACCCTCTCGACTTCGTGTTGTGGCAGCCCTCACTCGAGGACGAACCGGCCTGGGAATCACGCTGGGGCGCGGGGCGACCTGGTTGGCACATCGAATGTTCCGCGTTGGCGCGACGCGAATTGGGCGACACCCTCGACGTACACGGAGGGGGTCGCGACCTGGCGTTTCCCCATCACGAGTGCGAGGCGGCCCAGAGCGAGAGCGTCACGCACGTTCCCTTCGTGCGTCACTGGCTTCACGTGGGACTGGTGGGACTCGACGGCGTCAAGATGTCCAAGTCGCTGGGGAATTTGGTCTTCGTCTCGGAGCTGGCCCAACGCGCCGAGCCTGCGGTCGTGCGCCTGGCGATGCTCGACCAGCACTATCGCCAGGACTGGGAGTGGCGAGAGGAACTCTTGAGCGACGCGCAGTCTCGCTTGGCGACGTGGCGCTCGACACTGGGCGGACGTTCTTCCTCGGTGTTGGACGACGTCCGCGACGCTCTCGACGATGATCTGGCCACACCGGCGGCCTTGGCCGTCATCGACGCCGCCGCCCACGCGGGCGCAACCGTCGCTCCGGCCGCGGCGCTACTCGGCATTACGCTGTAATCGAGGAAAGGCGCGTGTCGGTGATTGATGTAACACTCCCAGACGGTAGTACCCGTACCCTGGAGGAGGGCACTCGTGCGCTCGACGTGGCACGCAGTATCGGCGCTCGTCTGGCCAAGGACGCGCTCGTCGCGAGCATCAACGGAGTCCTCACCGACCTCTCGCACCCCGTCGCCGACGGGGACGTCGTGAGCATCGTCACACCGGCCAGTGACGCGGGGCGTGACGTTCTACGCCATTCGACCGCGCACGTGCTGGCCCAGGCGGTCCTACGACTATGGCCCGGCGCGCATTACGCCATTGGTCCGGCCATTCGTGACGGCTTCTACTACGACTTCTCCCTACCCAACTCGGCTCACTTCAGTGACGACGACCTGGTGCGGATCGAGACCGTGATGCGTCAGATCGTGGCCGAGGATCAGCCGTTCCTACGTTCGGAGTACTCCATCGAGGAGGGGCTGGAACTCTTCAAGGATCAGCCCTTCAAGGTGGAGATCATCGCGGGAGTACGAGAAGGAGGCAGCCCCGAGGACGTCACCGAAGTAGGTGGTTCCGTCGTCTCGACCTACTCCAATACCCCGGAGTTCCAGGATCTCTGTCGCGGTCCGCACGTGCCGTCAACGAAGCGTCTGGGGCATTTCAAACTGATGCGCGTCGCCGGAGCGTACTGGCGAGGCGACGAGAAGCGCCCTCAGCTCCAACGCATCTACGGCACCGCGTGGGAGTCCTCCGAGGCGCTCGCGGCGCACCTCGCACAACTCGAGGAAGCCGAGAGGCGCGACCACCGTCGACTCGGACAGGAGATGGACCTGTTCTCGTTTCCTTCGCAGTTGGGACCGGGACTGGCGGTGTTCCATCCGCGGGGCGGAACCGTGCGACGAGTGATGGAAGAGTATTCCAGAGCCCGTCACGTGGCGGGAGGTTACGAATTCGTCAATACTCCCCACATCACCAAAGCGGAGCTTTTCGAGACGTCGGGTCACCTGGACTGGTACGCCGAGAGCATGTACCCGCCGATGGACCTCGACGACGGACAGCAGTACTACCTGAAGCCCATGAACTGCCCGTTCCACGTCTTGATCTTCAACGCGCGCCAACGGTCCTACCGCGAATTACCGTTGCGCATGTTCGAATTTGGTTCGGTCTACCGCTACGAGAAGTCGGGCGCCGTCCACGGCTTGACGAGGGTACGGGGAATGACTCAAGACGACGCGCACATCTTCTGCACGCGCGAACAAATGGCGCAGGAGTTGTCCGATCTCTTGAGTTTCGTCCTTGCGTTGTTGCGCGATTTCGGTCTCAACGACTTCTACCTCGAGCTCTCCACCCGACCCGAAGTGAAGTCGGTGGGCAGTGACGAGGAATGGGATGAGGCCGAAGCGACGCTCGCCCAGGTGGCGCGCGGCGCGAACCTCGAACTCGTCCTGGACGAGGGCGGCGGCGCCTTCTACGGTCCCAAAATCTCAGTGCAGGCGCGCGACGCGATTGGACGCACCCACCAACTTTCGACGATTCAGCTGGACTTCCAGACTCCCCAGCGATTCCAAGCGAGCTACGTCGCCGCGGATAACGCCCGTCATCGCCCCATCATGATTCATCGCGCCCTCTTCGGCTCCGTCGAGCGGTTTATGGCGATCTTGATCGAGCACTACGCCGGCAATATGCCCACCTGGATGAGTCCCGAACAAGTCAAAGTCCTCGGCGTGCGCGACGACCACGACGACTTCGCCCAGGACGTCGCGACCCGACTTCGGCTCGATGGGGTCCGGGTGAGCGTGGACCCGGCCAACGAACCACTGGGCGCGCGCGTTCGACGCGCCAAGAAGGAAAAGGTGCCGTACATCCTCGTCGTCGGTGGTGACGACCTGGTGGCGGACACGGTGGGTATTAACGCTCGCGGGGCCAACGACCCCGAGCGTGGCGTGAGCGTCGATGAATTCCGGGCTCGCTTGCGTCAAGAAATCGCCGAGCACGGATCGCCGGAACTCACCCGTGGCGCTTGAGCGTTTTGCGGCGTCCTGGCGTGAATCGTACGTCACGAGCGCCGAGGCGGCGTCGAACGCGCGTGGGGCGACCGAGTGCGTTTTCTGCCAATTGGGGGCGCTCGCGCCGTCGGAAGATTCGGGGGTCTTGTGGCGTGACGATTTGAGTTTCGTTACCCTCAACGCCTTCCCCTACGGCTCGGGACACCTCCTGGTCCTGCCGCGTCGACACGTCGGGGGATTGGCTGACTTAGGTGAGGAGGAATACGCAAGTTTCTTCTGGACCCTTCGTCGCACGGTCGGCGCGCTGGAGGAGACCTACCACGCCGACGGAATGAACGTCGGAATGAATCTGGGCCAGGCGGCCGGGGCGGGTATTCCCCAGCATTTGCACGCCCACGCACTCCCACGATGGCACGGCGACACGAATTTCATGACGTCGATTGGCGAAACCCGCGTCCTACCGGAGTCGTTGGCGTCGACGTGGCGAAAAGTCGTTGCTCGCCTCGGTTCCGAGTTCGAGTAATTGCGCTAAGTAGACTTCGCGCAAGGACCCTGGGAGATCGATGTTCGACGGAAAGTTCCGCCAGTCAGTTGACGCCGCCACCGCCCCCGTGGGTCGGTGGTTGGTTCGTGCTGGATTTTCGGCGGACGTGTTGACGGCGTCTGGCCTGCTCTTCGCCGTTATCACCGCTTGGTGCATTGGCGCAGGTTTCTTCGTCGTGGCCATCTTCTTGCTCGCGTTGACCGGCGTGCACGACCTGCTCGATGGCGCGGTGGCCAAGGCGTCACAGCGTGCGAGTCAGCGCGGGAGTTTCTTTGACTCGGTGGTCGATCGCGTGTCCGATGCCGCGTTGCTCGGCGGCGTGGCGTTCTACCTCGAGCGCCACCACCCGGGCGAGTTGGTGCTGTTGCCCTTCGGGCTGCTCACCACGTTCTTTCTTATCTCCTACCAACGCTCCAAGGCCGAGAGTCTCGGTCTCGCCGCCAAGGGGGGATTGATGGAACGCGCCGAGCGCCTGGTTCTCCTCGGGGTCGCATTGATCTCCCCGGTCGTTTTCGTCCCCATGCTGTGGGTGATATTGGTGCTCACCACCTTCACGGCGCTCGGGCGATTCTGGCGAGTGTGGCAGATCGCCGCACGTCCCGCCCCCCGTAGCGTGATCGAGAGAAGTTCGCGCTCGCACGTGCGACGATCGCATCGCCTCAGTCGATCGTCGCGCCATTAGGTCGTGACTCCTCGCCTTCGCGTGGCGCTGTTCAAGTTGGGCGCGACGATTCTCGAGCACCTGCCCGAGCGCATCGACGTAGCGCTGGCGCGGCGACTGGGCGTGTGGTTGGGTAATCGAACCTCGGGCAGCGCCCATCTCGCCGCAAATCTGACTCGGGTCTTGGCGAGCCCGTCGTCGGGACCGACACCCGAACTCCTGGCGCGTTACGTGCGCCGCGGACTCGCCAATTACGGGCAGTACTGGGCCGAAGGGGCAAAGCTCCCCGCCCTGACACAGCGCACCATCACGTCGAGATTCATTATCGCCGAGGGCCTCGAGCACCTCGAGGACGCATTCGCCTTAGGGCGTGGCGTGGTCATCGCCCTACCCCACGTTGGTTCTTGGGAATGGGGGGGGTCCTTCATTGCGTCCTTGGGTATGCCGATGACCGCCATCGCCGAGGAATTGGAGCCGCCCGAACTCTTCGAGTGGTTTACGGCCAAACGTGAGGCCATTGGTATCCATATCGAAGGATTGAATTCCCAGGTGAGTTCCAAGCTGCTGAGCGTCCTCAAGGCCGGAGGAGTGGTGGGTCTGCTCTGTGACCGGGATATCCAAGGTGGCGGCGTGGAGGTTGAGTTCTTCGCGACGCGCGTGACGCTACCCGGAGGTCCGGCAACGTTGGCCCTGCGCACGGGAGCCACCCTGCTCGCCGCGGCGTGTTACACCGGCCCCGGCCGAGATCATTTCGCCGTCGTGACGCCGCCGATCGCCGCGCAACGCGAGGGTCGTCTGCGCGAGGATGTGACGCGGGTGACTCAGTTGGTGGCGCGCGAACTCGAAGGCCTGATTCGTCGGGCACCTGAACAGTGGCACGTCCTCGAGGCTCGTTTTGAGGGATCATGACGTTGCGCGACGTGGCGCGGGTGACGCTGGTCTCGCCCTACGCCCTGAGCGTTTTCGGAGGGGTACAAGAGCAGGTGTTGTCGATGAGTCGCGATCTCGCCGGACGAGGAATCGACGTCCAAGTGGTGGCACCGGACAATTCTGACCACGCAGAGTACGAGACGCCGGCCCAGCTGGAGCGCTGCGGACGCTTACTCGTCGTACCAGCCAACGGCTCTCGCGCGCCCCTCACGTTGTCGGCGCGCGCGTCGCGCGACGCCTTTGACCGGGTGTCCGCCTTCGCCCCCGACGTCGTCCATTTCCACGAGCCCTTCGCTCCTCGCGTCGGGTGGCGAACGCTGCGCGCTCATCTCACCCCCGCGGTGGGCACCTTTCACCGCAGTGGCGTGGGGCGCAGCTTGTCGCTCGTCACGCCCGTACTGCGACGCTGGGTGTCGTACCTCGACGCCACTGCCGCCGTCTCACCGATGGCCGCGAGGACGGCCGACGAATTGTGGGCGGTCCAGCCCCCCGTGCTGTTCAACGGCTTCGAAACGGAGCGTTTCCGGGTCTTTGACCGTGAAAATCAGCCCGAAGAGACACTGGTGGTGGTGGGTCGCCTCGAAGCGCGCAAGGGGGTGGCCACCGTGATCGCGGCACTACGATCGCACAATCTGCGAGGAGAGCGCCCCTGGCGCCTGGTGATCATCGGCGCCGGTCCCGAGCGGATGGCCCTGGAACGCAGCGCGAGCGCCGCTGACGCGGTCGTGTTCCTCGGTGCGGTGTCGGACGAAGAGAAGAGGCGCTGGTACCGTCGCGCGGACGTGGTCATCGCCCCGGCCACTCACGGCGAGTCCTTCGGGCTCATCCTCTTGGAGGCAATGGCGAGCGAGACCCGGGTGGTGGCCAGTGATATCCCTGGATACCGCGACGCGGCGGGGGCCCACGCCGTGCTCTTCGCCCCGGGACAGAGCGCCGACCTTGAACGCGCGATCGGCCTCGCGCTCCACACTCGCGACGCCGCCACCTTGTCCGCGGCGCGCGAGCACGCCCAGCGATGGTCGATGCGCCAATTGGTCGATGAGTACCTCGCGCTCTACTCGCGCGCCCGCGAGCGATTCGTGGCGCTGGGGTAGCCTGAGGGGATGGCCACCCCGCAGCGTTCGCGCGCTCACCGCAGTTCATCGTCGCGGCATCGGAGCCCTCGGCACGTCGAAGCCGTGCTCGATCCCACGTGGCAGAACCCTTACGTGCCCTCGTCCGATGAGCGCGACGCGCACTCCGACGCCGTTCGACGTTTCGCCCTGCGTCGTAAACGAACCCAGATGATCGTCTTCACGGTACTGACCGTGGCACTGTTGGCGAGTACCGTGGTGTCGCCGTGGTTGGCCGTGGCGGCCGTCGTGATTGCCGCCGCCGCGGCGTGGGACGTACGTCGCTTTTTGTCCTCGTTCGAGCGACGGGGCGCCACGCTCGGCGCAGTCCTCCTTGGGGAATTCCCGGCCGGCGGTACCCTAAAGGATCGCCAACGACTGGTTACCGTGGTCGACCGGCTGACCGCGACGTTCGGCGTCGATGGCGTGAGCGCCTTCATCGTTGAGGACCCGGGATATAACGCCGCGCTCGCGCCCAACGGTGCGGGTTGGTCACTTTTCGTCACCAGCGCCCTCATGCGTGATTTCGAACTGATTGAGCTCGAAGGCGTGGTCGCGCACTGCTTGGCACGACAGCGCTTGGGTGTGCTCGCACGCCAGAGCGCTTCGGCGATGATCAACGTGACCCCGTCGCTGCGTCGCGAACTCGCGGGGCGGGGTCTGACGTATCGCGCTGACGAAGTCGCCGCGGCGGCGATCCGTTACCCCCTGGGGCTGGCGGGCGCACTACGTAAGTGTGCGCGCCAGGTGGTCCCGGCGTCATCCTACTTCGCGACGGCGAACTACGGACGCGAGCGCTTCATTTGGTTCGACGTCTGGAGTGAACGCCCAGCGCCGGACCTGGCCGATCTCGACGACGTGGAGCTGAGAGCGCTCGCTCTCGAGGAATGGTAGACACCGCGCTCTATTAGGCTTCGTGCTATGGATTCTTCACTTTCATCTCCCATCGTCGGCTCCGCACTCGTGAAGCGTGGCCTCGCCGACATGTTGCGTGGCGGCGTCATCATGGACGTCGTCAATCCCGAACAGGCCAAGATCGCCGAAGACGCCGGCGCGGTCGCGGTGATGGCGCTCGAGCGCGTGCCCTCAGACATTCGCCGTGATGGCGGAGTGGCGCGCATGAGCGACCCCCAGATGATCCAAGAGATCCAGGCCATGGTCACGATTCCCGTCATGGCGAAGGCGCGTATCGGCCACTTCGCCGAGGCGCAGATTCTTCAGTCGCTCGACGTGGATTACATCGACGAGTCTGAGGTGTTGACGCCGGCGGACGAAGAGAACCACATCGACAAGTGGGCTTTCACGGTGCCCTTCGTGTGCGGTGCGACCAACCTCGGGGAAGCGTTGCGTCGCATCGCCGAAGGTGCGTGTCTCATTCGTTCCAAGGGCGAGGCCGGCACGGGCAACGTCGTCGAAGCGGTGCGCCACCTGCGTACCATCAACGCCCAGATGCGCCGACTGGCGAGCGCCGACGGTGCGGAGTTGTTCGCCCTCGCCAAGGATCTCCAAGCACCCCTCGCCCTGGTGCAAGAGGTGGCGGCCACGGGGCGTCTCCCGGTTCCGCTGTTCTGCGCGGGGGGGATTTCAACCCCGGCCGACGCCGCGCTGGTCTTGCAGTTGGGTGCCGAAGCGGTCTTCGTGGGCTCGGGAATCTTCAAGAGCGACTCTCCCGAACGTATGGCCAAGGCCATCGTTGAGGCGACGACGCATTACGAGGATGCCGCCATCGTCGCCAAGGTGTCCACGGGCCTGGGTCAGGCAATGCCTGGAGCCGAGACGGCGACCCTCGATGTACGTTTGGCCGAACGCGGTTGGTAGTGCGCCGGGTCGGCGTACTCGCTCTGCAGGGCGACGTTCGCGAACATATCGCCATGCTCGAGACGCTCGGGGCGTCGGTGATCAAAGTGCGACGGGCAAGCGACCTCGAGAATCTTGACGGTCTCATCATTCCCGGCGGCGAATCCACGACAATCAGTCACCTGCTCGACACGTCGGGGGTCCGAGAACCATTACGGGACCTGATCGTGGGGGGTTTCCCGGTGCTGGGGACCTGCGCGGGACTTATCATGCTCGCCAATGAAGTGCTCGACGGCCGGGCGGACCAGTGGAGCTTCGAGGCCCTGGACGTCGCGGTGCGACGCAACGGCTACGGTCGCCAGATCGCCAGTTTCGAGACACCAGTGATTCTCGGGAACGACGTGGTGCCCGGGGTCTTCATTCGCGCCCCGCGCATCGAGAGATGGGGCGAGGAGGTTGAGGTCATCGCGTGGCACGATCACGGCGAAGGTCCGCACCCCGTTCTGGTTCGCCAGGGCGCGGCCTGGGGATGTTCGTTTCACCCCGAATTGACCAACAACGTCGTACTACACGGATTGTTCCTCGACGCGTTGGCAGAAGCGTTACGATAACTACGCCCTGAAGCGGGCAGGAGGAAACATGTCCGGCCATTCGAAGTGGGCGACCACAAAACACCGCAAGGGCGCGAAGGATAGTGCGCGCGCCAAGGTATTCGCGAAGTTGATCCGCCAGGTGGAGGTGGCCGCGCGCGAGGGCGGGGGAGACGCCACGACCAACGCCAGTCTGCGTACGATGTTTCAAAAGGCCCGAGAAGCGTCGGTGCCCATCGACACAATCGAACGCGCGATTAAACGCGGCACGGGCGAGCTGGAAGGAGTCCGCTACGAAGCCATCTCCTACGAGGGCTACGCACCCGGTGGCGTCGCGATCATCATCGAGACCCTCACGGACAACCGCAATCGCACGAGCGCCGAGATCAAGCATCTCCTGTCCAAGAACGGTGGGACCATTGCCGAACCTGGGGCCGTCTCGTGGCAATTCGACCGTAAGGGACTCGTCGAGGTGAAGGGGCCCCTGGACGAAGACCAACTGCTTGAATGGGCGCTCGAAGCCGGTGGTGAGAACTTCGTCGCACAGGGCGAGAACTTCGTCGTGACCACCGAACCCACTGACGTGGGCCTGGTCCGTGACGCCCTCGAAGGATTCGGATTGGACATCGTGAGTGCGGACCTGACCCTCGTGGCGCAGAACCTCATTCCCGTGCACGACGAGGTCGAAGCCAAGCGAGTGCTACGCCTGATGGACGCGATCGACGACCACGACGACGTGCAAAACGTCTTCGCCAACTTCGATATCTCCGACGAGATTCTCGCTAACTTCGAGGAGTAATCCCCTGACCCGTCCCGCGGGGGCATTAGAATCGAACGTATGTTCGTACTTGGCATCGATCCCGGCCTCACCAGATGCGGATTCGGGCTGATCGAGGGATCTTTCGAGGGGGTCGAATCATTTCGGGCGCTACGAGCGGGAGTTCTCGAAACCGACGCGCGCGCCGCGGTCGAAGAACGGTTGGCCCAGATCCACGTCGACCTCGACGCACTGATCGGCGAGTTTCGCCCCGATGCGGTGATTGTCGAACGTGTGTTCTTCCAACGCAACGCCCTGACCGCCATCCCCGTCGCTCAGGCCAGTGGCGTCGCGGTGGCCCTGGCCGGAGCGCGTGGTGTGAGGGTGCGTCAATTCACGGCCCAGCAGGTAAAGCTCGCGGTGACCGGTTACGGCGCGGCGACCAAAGGCCAGGTGCAGGCGATGGTGGCCAAACTCTGCGGGCTTCGCGATATTCCCGAGCCCGCCGACGCCGCCGACGCCCTGGGCCTAGCGATCACGTATTTCATGACCGAGCGGACCGAACGTCGTTACGAGATGGCGACGCCATGATCGGTTGGCTGCGTGGTCGGGTGGTGACAACGGATCTCACCGGTTCACTGGTGCTGGACGTGAACGGTGTGGGGTACCAGGTACATCTCGCGTCGGGGGAGGAGCACCGCGTGGGCGATGATGTCGAAGTCTTCATTCACACCGTGGTGCGCGCTGACGCCATCGTGCTCTACGGATTCAAAACGCACCACGATCGAGATTTTTTCTTGTTACTCCTCGTCACGCCCGGTGTGGGGCCATCGACGGCGATGGCGGCGCTACGAACCATGCCCACCGAAGAGTTACGCGACGCCGTTGAGCGAGGCGACGTGAAACGAGTCACCCAGATACCCGGCGTCGGCACCAAGGTCGCGAACCGCATCATCCTTGAACTCAAGGGCAAATTGATCGATAGCGAGACCGAGATCGACGATGGCGCTCAGGTGCGCCCGCGCTACGGAGACATCGAGGAGGCGCTGCGCTCCTTGGGGTACGCGTCGAGCGAGATTCGTGACGCCCTCGAGGGCGTGCCCCTGCCCGAGGAGGAATCCGCCGCCCTTCGTGCCGCCTTACAGCGACTGGGGCGTCGATGACTCGACGCGACGCGGACGTGACCTCGTTGGTGGAAACCACCGGCAATGTGGTGACCCCTCTCGCGTCGGAGGGTGACCAGAACGCTGACGTGACCCTACGCCCGAGCACGTTGGCGGATTTCGTGGGCCAGCGCGAGCTCGTGAGACACTTGGAGATCGTACTGGGCTCGGCGCGCGTGCGAGGACAGAGTTCTGATCACCTACTCTTCGCCGGACCGCCGGGCCTAGGCAAAACATCACTGGCGAATATTGTGGCCCACGAGATGGGATCGGGGTTGCGCGTCACGTCGGGACCGGTGCTGGCACGTCCGGGGGACCTCGTGTCGCTCCTGACCGACCTCCAAGAGGGGGAGGTTCTCTTCATCGACGAGATCCATCGGCTCTCTCGCACGGTGGAGGAGGTCCTGTATCCCGCGATGGAGGACCGACGCCTGGACGTCATGATCGGTCGCGGACCCAGCGCACGGTCCATTCGTCTAGACCTACCCACGTTCACCCTGGTGGGCGCGACGACGCGCACGGGTCTGGTGGCGGCACCACTACGCGACCGTTTCGGTTTCGTGGGACAACTGGACCTCTACGACACCGAAGAATTGCGCCTCATCGTCGCACGCTCGGCAAGACTATTGGGCGTGGCCCTCGTCGACGACGCCGCCGGCGTCATCGCACGTCGCTCGCGCGGGACGCCCCGGATCGCCAATCGACTGTTGCGGCGCGTACGCGATGTCGCGTCGTTCGGGGCCCACGAACGTGTGGACGAGAAACTGGCGGCGGACGCACTCGAACTCTTCGGCGTCGATGAATATGGCCTCGACAAGGTCGACCGCCGAATACTGAGGTTGTTGTGCGACCAGTTCGCTCAGTTGCCCGTGGGGCTAACGACCTTATCTCACGCCTGCGGGGAGGAACCCGTGACCGTCGAAGATGCCTACGAGCCCTACTTGTTGCGCGAGGGCTTTCTCATTCGCACCCCCCGGGGCCGCATCGCGACGGAGAGGGCATTCACCCATCTCGGGATCCCGCGGCCTGGCGGGGGCATGGTCTAGGGGCGGTCCGGCGAGCGACTAGGGTTTCTTTGGTCTATTGACGGAGGAATATTCCATGTTGGTCGCAGCGGCAGCGAAGAGTTCGAGTAGCAGCGCATTCTTTTTCATCATCATTATCGTGTACGCGATTGCGTACTTCGCGTTCATCCGCCCACGGTCGCGCAAGGCGAAGGCGGCTCGCAACCAATCCAAGCAGGTGGAAGTGGGGGAGCGCGCGCGCACCATTGGCGGCCTGATCGGCACGGTGGTGAGTCGGAGCGCGGAGAGCGTCACGCTGCGCACGGCGAGCGGTGTCGAACTCGACTTCATCCCCTCGGCCATTGCCGGACGCGTCGATCCCGTCGTGAGTGAGGACGAGGACACCACGGACCACGAGACCGATTCCGAGAACCCCCCCTCGCACGAGGGTGATGACAAGTAATGGCGAGTCCCACTGCGTCGCGCAAGTCGCTCGTGGTCAGTTTGATCCTGACGCTGGTTATTGGGTTCGGTTCTTTGGCGACCACCTTGTCGCTCGGGTGGGGGCCCAAACTCGGCCTCGACCTCGCCGGTGGCTTGTCGGTGGTCTACAAGCCGACCACTCCCGCCACCACCGCCGACATGAACGAAGTGGTCACGATCCTCAGCAACCGCGTGAACGGTCTCGGCGTATCCGGCGCGACCGTCAACTTGCAGGGCAAGGACGTCAACGTGTCAGTGCCCGGCGTCACCCACGCGCGTCAAGTACTGGCGCGAGTGGGCCAAACTGCCCAACTGTTCTTTCGACCAGTGCTCTGCCAGGTCGCGCCGGCCTCGAAGACCGCTAAGCCTCTGGGCAGTAAGCAGATGCCCTCGTGCGGTCCCCAGTACGCCATGACCCAGGCCAACTTGGGCGTCACGCCGGCCCCCTCCACGACGGCGGGCTACACCATTAACACTCTCGGGGTCGATCCGAGCTTCGCCAATATCCAGACGACCACCCCCGCTCAAGACATCGCCACCAAGGACGTGATCCTGCCCAGCCTCGGTTCTCCCAAGACGGTGCGCTACCTGCTCGGTCCGGCGCAATTGACCGGTCAAGCGATTGGTAAGGCCTTCGCCACCCAGGACACGCTGGGCGCGTGGGTTGTGAGCTACACCTTGACCGGGTCGGGGAGTCCGGCCTGGGACGCCGTCGCCAGGGCGAACTTTCACCAAGAAGTGGCCATTGAGCTCGATGGCGTGATTCAGTCCGCGCCGCTGATCTTGCCGGCCCAGAGCACTTTCACGAGTTTTGGAGGCCAGGGCCAAATCTCGGGGAACTTCACGCAGAGTTCCGCGCAGAATCTGGCGATCGCGATGGAATTTGGCGCGCTGCCCGTGCGCCTTCAGGCCCTCACCACCCAAACGGTCTCCCCGACGTTGGGCCACAGCGCCCTCGTCGCCGGACTCGGCGCGGGACTCGCGGGACTCGCACTCGTCTTGCTCTACGTGATCCTGTACTACCGCGCGCTGGGGCTGGTCATCTTGCTCGGTCTCGGGGTGACGGCAGCGTTACTATGGGCCATCATTTCGGCGTTGGGCCATACCGCCTACGCCCCCAGTTTCAATCTGGCGGGAGTCACTGGACTTATCGTGTCGATCGGTATCACCGTGGACAGTTATATCGTGTACTTCGAACGATTGAAGGACGAAGCGCGATCAGGGCGTTCGGTGCGTAGTTCGGTCGACCGGGGCTTCAAATCGGCTTGGCGCACCGTACTCGCCGCCGACACCGTCAGTCTTCTGGCCGCGATCCTGCTGTACCTCATCGCGGTGGGGGACGTGCGTGGTTTCGCGTTCTTTCTCGGACTCTCGACGTTGATGGACGTGGTCATCACGTGGTACTTCACCCGCCCGCTGGTGATTCTGTTGGGCCGACGCGCCAACCAGAGCTCGTCGGCGCTGTCGATGGCCGCGGGAATGTACGCCGGAGGAACCCATGAGTGAGTCGTCAGTTACGCCTACGCCGTCGGGTCGTTTCTCACGGCTCTACCAGGGTCTCACTACGGTCGACTTCGTCGGTCGCCGCAAGATCTGGTTCACGGCGTCGTTAGTCGTCATCATCATCGGTCTTGGTTCCCTAGGCGTGCGAGGGTTCAATCTCGGTATCGACTTCAAGGGAGGGAGCTCGTGGGAGGTCCTAGCGCCGCACTCCTCGATTTCGGCCATGACCAGCGCGGTCGAAAAGGCGGGTTTGTCGAACCCGACGGTGGAGAAACTCGGATCCGAGACCTACCAGATCACCGCCGACCTCAACGGTGACTCCACCACCACCCAGAATCGCATCACCAATGACGTTGTCACGGCCATGGCCGCGCAGGCCGGTGTCGCGCCCAATCAAGTATCGACTTCGAGCGTGGGGCCGACCTGGGGAGGACAGGTGACCAACCGCGCCCTCGAGGCGTTGATCTTCTTCTTCGTCGCCGTCGTGCTCTACATCTCGATTCGTTTCGAACCCAAGATGGCACTCGCCGCCTTCGTGGCGATGCTGCACGACCTCTTCGTCACGGTCGGCGTGTATTCACTTTTCGGTTTTCAGATCACTCCCGACACCGTGATCGCGATTCTGACCATTCTGGGCTATTCACTCTACGACACGGTCGTCGTCTTTGACCGAGTGCGCGACAACGCTAGTGGCGCCAACGCGATACTCAAGACTGGTACCGTCACGTACGACGAGATGGTGAACTTGTCAATGAACCAAACGCTGGCGCGTTCCATCAACACCTCACTGGTCGCGATACTACCGGTCCTCGCGGTCCTGCTGGTGGGCGCGGACCTCCTAGGTGCGACGACCCTACAAAACTACGGGCTCGCCCTGTTCGTTGGTCTGATGAGCGGGGCGTACTCCTCGATCTTCATCGCCAGTCCACTGCTGGCGTGGTTGAAGTCGCGTGAGCCGCGGTACCGCGAGCTCGCCGACCGCGTCAATCGCAGCGAGCACGCGGTGCTCTCGCCGCGCGCGGCGGCGTTGCTGGGATCGGACACGAACCAGCGGATCGCCGGTTCGTCACGCCGACCGACGTCGATGGTCACCCCGCGCCCTCGCAAACAAAAGCGCCGTTGACACCTAGGCTGAGGTTATGGTCAGCCTGACGTCGCGTTCGACGGTGGATCCGGCCCTCGAGGGTTCGGTCGAGCGGCTCGTGGCGCGCTACCTCCAACACCACAGCGAGGGTGACACCACCCTCATCCGTCGGGCGGGCATCGTCGCGATCAACGCCCACGAGGGACAATTGCGCCGCACGGGTGAGCCCTACGTCACCCATCCCATCGCGGTCGCTGACATCACCGCGGATCTGGGCTTGGACGAGATGACGATCGCCGCGGCTCTCCTGCACGATGCGGTCGAGGACACCGGGGTGACCAACGAGTGGTTGGTCGGAGAATTCGGCGAGAAGGTCGCCGCGGTCGTCGATGGCGTCACCAAGCTCGATCGACTCGAATTCGACTCCAAGGAGGAACAGCAGGCCGCCACCATTCGCAAAATGTTCATCGCCATGGCGCAGGATTGGCGCGTCTTGATGATCAAGCTGGCCGACCGACTCCACAATATGCGCACCATCTCGGTGATGCCCATGCATCGGCAACGCGCGATCGCTCAAGAGACGCTCGACGTCTACGCGCCCCTGGCGCATCGCTTGGGCGTGCAACAGGTGAAGTGGCAACTCGAGGATCTCAGCTTCGCCACCCTGCACCCCAAGCGCTACGCCGAGATCGAACAGATGGTGGCCGCTCGTCAGCCCGAACGCGAGGCGTATCTCAGCGAGGTCATGGGCGTCTTGGTGGACAAGTTGGCGGGTTTTGGTATCGCCGCCGAAGTTCGCGGACGCCCGAAGCATCTGTGGAGCATCTACGAGAAGATGGTGGTGGGGGGTAAAGAATTCGACGACATCTACGACCTCGTGGGTTTACGGGTGATCGTGGAGGAGGATCGCGACTGCTGGGCCGTCCTCGGGGCCATTCACGCCCTGTGGTCCCCGGTGCCGGGACGGTTCAAGGACTACATCAACTCACCCAAATTCAACTTGTACCAATCGTTGCACACGACGGTGATCGGCCCACGGGGCAAGTCCGTCGAGGTGCAGGTGCGGACCAACGAAATGCACCGCCGCGCCGAGTTCGGCGTCGCGGCGCACTGGAGTTACAAGGAAGGCGCCTCCACCCGGGAGATCCAGTGGATGCAGCGTCTCACCGACGTGCACGAGGACGAGCCCGATCCGATTGCCTTCCTCGAGGCCCTGAAGTTCGATCTGGGTCAAGACGAGGTCTACGTGTTCACGCCCAAGGGGCGGGTCATTGCGCTCGTCGAGGGCGCCACGACCATCGACTTTGCCTACGCGGTGCACACCGAGGTGGGTCATCACTGCGTCGGGGCCAAGGTCAATGGTCGCCTCGTGCCCCTGGACACGGTACTGAATTCGGCCGACGTCGTCGAGGTGGTCACGAGCAAGAACGAATCGACCGGTCCGTCACGGGACTGGCTCGCCATCGCCCAATCCTCGCGCGCTAAGTCCAAGATCCGCCAGTGGTTCCAGCGCGAGCGCCGAGAGGACGCAATCGAGGGTGGGCGAGAGGAGCTCACGAAGGCGCTACGTCGAGAAGGACTGCCCATCGCGACGTCGCTCTCGTCGAGCGCGCTCGAGACCGTCATGGCGACGCTGAGTCTAGAGAATCTCGAGGCGCTGTACATGGCCATCGACTCGCACCAGATATCCGCCCTCGCGGTCGTCCAGCGACTCGACCGTGAGCTACACGGGGGCGAGGCCGAGCAATTACCCACTACCGTCACGCGCGCGCCGCGAAACAACCGCACCACTCGACGAAGTGCTGGCGTGTACGTCGAGGGGCTCGACGACGTCATGATCCACCTCGCTCGATGCTGCACCCCCGTACCAGGTGACTCGATCATGGGGTTCATCACTCAGGGTCGTGGCGTGTCGGTGCACCGAGACGACTGTTCGAACGCCGTAGCGTTGGCGCACCGCCTCGGCGAGCGCATCATCGACGTGGAATGGGACGGCGCCACCCACGGCCAGTACCGCGTCGCGCTCGAGGTCATGGCCTTCGACCGAGCACGTCTGTTGCTGGACGTCTCAAAAGTGGTGGCGGAGTATCACCTCAACATCATTTCGAGTTCGACCACCACGTCGGGTTCACGCATCGTACGCATGCTCTTTGACGTGGAACTGGCCGACCCCAGCCACCTCTCGAGCCTGATCTCGTCGCTCAAGAACGTCGACGGGGTCTTCGACGCGTTTCGCCAGATCCCCGGACACCACAAATCCTCGTGAGCACCCCACAATTCCAGGCACCCGTGGGAACGCACGACGTTCTCGCTCCCGACTCGACGACCTGGGAGGGCCTCATCGCCACGTTCGCCCAGTTCGCCTTCCGGTACGGCTACACGCTCGTCCTCACGCCCATGTTCGAAGACGTGGGGGTCTTTCATCGAGGAATCGGCGAGGATAGCGACGTGGCGAGCAAGGAGATGTACGTCTTCCAGGATCGCGGTGGGCGCACGTACGCGCTGCGCCCCGAGGGAACCGCCTCGGTGGTGCGCGCCTTCATCCAACACCAACCGACGACGCCCTACAAGGCCTGGTACGTGACACCCGCGTTTCGTTACGAACGACCACAAGCCGGACGCTACCGCCAG
>JAJZEN010000085.1 GCA_021828545.1 Actinomycetes bacterium | reverse complement strand
GCCACGTCGTACCCACGAGGTCCTTAACGATGCGCGCGGTGTCGCGACCATTGAGCACGTCGATATTGGCCTGCAGGAACGTCGAGGGCGTCCCGGTGTCGAGCCAGTACGCGTGATCGGCCATGGCGTAGAGAACGCCGGCGTCGGCGAGGGCGGGGAAGATCTCGCGCTCCACGCTCACCTTACGACCCGCGGCGATGCGTGCGAGCACCGTGGGCTCGAAGACGTAGGTGCCCGCGTTGATCAAATTCGTCGGGGCGTCCTCGCGGCGAGGCTTCTCGACGAACGACGCGACGCGGCCCTCGTCATTAGTGACCACCACGCCGAAGCGCGACGGATCCTCCACGGGGTGCAGGGCGATGGTGCCCTCGGCCCCGCGACGCCGGTGGAACTGCACCAGGGCCGTCACGTCGAGGTCGGTCAGGACATCACCGTTGACGACCAGGAACGTGTCGTCGACGCCGACGAAGTCCGCGGCGAACTTGATGGCGCCCGCGGTGTCGAGCGGTTCGGGCTCGACCGCGTACTTGATCGTCACCCCGGCGATGGAGCCCTCGGGGTAGGCCTCGACGAAGTGGTGGGGTAAGTATCCGAGTGACAGGACCACCTCGGTGATCCCGTAGTGGGCGAGGGACTCGAAGACGCACTCGATCATCGGCACGCCCACCAGCGGCAGCATCTGCTTGGGCATCTCGTACGTCAGGGGTCTCAGTCGCGTCCCCTGCCCGCCGACCAAGATGATCGACTTCAAATCAGCCCTTTGAGGAAGTGGTCGTCGTTGCCTTCGTCGTGGTTGTCGTTGACTTCGCGCTGGGGGTCGTGACCTTCAACGTGGTGGTGGTCGCCAGGGTCGAGCTGCTCACCGAGGTGGTCGTGGTGGTCGAGAGCGACGCTTCGTAACTCACCATGGCGTTGACCGACGTCGCACTGGGCGCCGTGGGCACGACGCCCTTGGGGTCGAACGCCATCGTCACGCGCAGGTACTGGGTCAACTTGATCGAGGACGGGTTCGTCGTGATCTTGGGTGTCTTCTGGCTGAAGGAGGTCCAGTAGGCGTACTCCACCTGACCCAACTTCTTGGGGTACTTCGACGACGCCGGGCAGGCCTCGCCGTTGCGGTAGGTGGTATTCGCGTTCGCCACGCCCGCGGGCGAGGGGATGGCGAGTTCGGACGAACTCAACACCAGACCCGGGAATTCGGCACCGAACTGCGCGAGGGTCGCGTGGTTCCCCGAGTCGGCCGCGTTGACCGGACTGATCTGTAAGACGTTATCGGTCAGGATCTTGAGTCCGCCGGCGTTAGTGGGGTCGGTCTTGAGATACGGCAATGTCTCGCCACAGGCCTCGACCGAGACCGCCGCGAACCAGGTCGTGCCCACCGCCGGGGCGGGACCGGTCGCCGCGGACGCGGGGTGCTGGTAGTCGTAGCGTGCGAGGATGGTGGCGGCCAGGCCCAGCACCACGATGACGACCAGGATGCCGTAGAAGTTGCTCGGGCGCGTCTTCTTATAGGCTTTCCCACCGCCCGACGATCCAACCCTGCTCACCCATTTGCCTGTAGTGCTCTTAGCCACGCAGGCCACGCTACTAAAGAATCAACACCCCCCACTCGGGAACGCGGAGATTGACCGCAAAACCCTCGCAGATTCCCTCGCGGTGGTGGCCGGTGGGCCGGCGACGTCACCTCATCTCGGTACCATGGCGTATGCGATTAACGTCCTGGAACGTCAACGGAATCCGCGCCGTACAGCGAAAGGGGCTCTTCGACCCTTTCGTGGCGTCGCTCTCCCCCGACGTGATCTGCCTCCAAGAGACCAAGGCCGAACAGCACCAGCACGAGTGCGACCTCGACGGCTACGAGGAGTACTGGCACTCCGCGAGCAAGAAGGGGTACTCCGGCACGGCGATCTTCACGCGACCGACCCCCCTCTCGGTGGTGACCGGGTTGCCGGCGTCGCTGGTCAAGAAGTACTCGCTCGGTGAGGACACCTTCGGCAATCCCAACGACGAGGGTCGCACCCTGACGGCGGACTACGACGACTTCTACCTGGTGAACGTCTACACCCCCAACGCCAAGGGCGACCTGAGTCGACTCCGCCAGCGTCACCAGCAGTGGGACCCCGCCTTCTTGGCCTACCTGCGTTCGTTGAGGAAGAAGAAGCCCGTCGTGGTCTGCGGCGACCTCAACGTGGCCCACACCAACGACGACCTCGCCAATCCCAAGGCCAACGTCGGCAAGGCGGGTTTCACCAACGAGGAGCGGCAACGCTTCGACGAAATCCTCGCGGACGGCTTCGTCGATTCATTTCGACTCTTCACCCAGGGCAACGGTCACTACACGTGGTGGTCCAACTTCTCGGCCGCGCGCGAACGCAACGTCGGTTGGCGCATCGATTACTTCCTCGTCTCGTCGGATCTCGTCGGACGCGTGCGCGCCGCCGAGATTCACGCCGAACTCATGGGCTCGGACCACTGCCCCGTCTCCATCACCCTGGACCTGTAGTCGCGCGATCACTCGGGGCGACCGCTCAGGACGCGCTCGAGAGTTTAAAACGCGCACCGCACGGGTCGCTCACCGTGGCGATTGGTCCGTAGGGTGAGTGCAGCGGTCCGTCGATGACGCCGCCACCCAGGGACGTCACGCGCGCGAGCGCGACGTCGATATCGTCGACGTACCAGTACGTGAACCAGCGCGCAGTGGGCACGGTCACCTCGAGGATCCCCGCGAGGGCCACCCCGCCCGAGGTCAGGGTCGTGGAGCGAACGTCCGGCGTGTCCGCGACCACCTGCGCGTCGAGACGAAAGACCCGTCGGTAGAACTCGACGGCACTCGTCACGGCGTTCGTGTGCAGTTGGAACCAGGCGGGCGTCCCGTGTTCGCCCCGGGTCGAGAATCCCGCGAACGTGCCGGGCTGCCACGCGCCCAGGGTCGCGCCCGTCGGGTCGACGAGGACCGCCTGGACCCCCAGGTCGGCGACGGGCACGGGGGCGACGGTGACGCGCGCGCCCGCGTCCTCGGCGCGCGTGACGGTGGTGCTGACGTCGGGCGTGGACAGGTACAGCTTCCACTGGTCGTCGGCGCGCGCCACGCCCATGTCGCCCATGGCCCCGGCCACGGGGACCCCGTGACGCGTGAACATGAAGTAGCCACCGAACTGCGCACTGGGCTCTTGGGCCTCCCAGTCGAAGAGCGCGGCGTAGAAGCGACGACTGGCCGCGACGTCGCTCGTCCACAGGTCACACCAGCAGGGTGCGCCTTCGGGTACCACCGTCGCCTCGCTCACGTCGCCCCCCTCGTCGTCGGTCACCCCACCGTCGATTCCGAGATGACTCTAGCCCTCGTCGAGGGGTCGCGCCAACGATACGAATCGACGCCGCACCCCGGTAACGGGCCCGCGCGACGCCGCGGCCCCGGAACTCTCCTCGAATGTCCTGGGGCAGGACCACCGCGGGCCCCACGACGACGTCCGCGTCGTAGGGGCGAAGGGACTCGAACCCTCACTGGAGGCGGTTTAAGCGCCCTGCCTCTGCCAATTGGGCTACGCCCCCACGCGCGGTGGCGACCACCACGCTAATGCATCAATTAACCCACAAATCTCGGGGGTCTCGCGAGGACATTACTAGAATTGAAAAATGAATTCCGTGCATCGTCGGGGCACGTCCTCCGTAGTGGCCGCCGTGTCGTGTGGCGTCCTGATGGTGCTGTCGACCCTCGCACCCCTGGGCGCGACGCCGGCCGCTGCGTCGAGTATCGCCCAGACCAAGGCCGAGATCGCGAGTCTCTCGGCGCAACTCGCGCGCCAGGAGAAGTCCAGCGAGGTCACCGCCAACGCGTACGACCTGGCCAAATCCGACCTGGCGAGCCTGAGTAACGACATCGTCACCCTGTCGAGCCACGAACGCGTGGCGCGCGTGGCGCTCGCGCGCACGACCCGCGCGATGATCACGGCCGTCCTGCAGTCCTACGTCTACGACACGTCGACCACCCACATCGTCGAAGTCTTCAACCAGGACGTCACCTCCTCCGACGCGCGCGCGGTCTACCAGTCACTGGTCGTTGGCAACCTCGGCCACGTGCGCGTCAGACTCGATCGCGAACGTGCGTCACTGCAGTCGACGATTACCCTGGTCGCCCAGCGACGTTCTCAGGCCAGCATCCAAACCACCGACTTGCAGAATCTCCTGAGCGAGAACATCGCCGCCTCCAACCAGACACGCGTGACGCTCGACAGCGTCACGGCCGCGCTCAAGACCCAGATCATCGAGTACGAGGTCAACGCCGGTGCCGTCGCCGCGCGCTCGAGAGACACCGCTGCGGAGTCGTCGGCCGTCGCCGCCGCCGCCGCGGTCGGAGGCCAGCAGGCCGCGAACCAGGTATTGGCCGCCATCGCGGCCAATACGCCCCCGGTCGTCACCCCGACGGTGTCGGGCTCACCCGCCGGCTCGGCCGCGGGCCAGGCGGCCGTGAGTTTCGCCGAGCAACAAGTGGGCGTCCCCTACGTCTGGGGTGGTGAGACGGCCGGTCTGGGCTTCGACTGTTCGGGCCTCGTCCAGTGGGCGTGGGCCAAAGCGGGCTACAGCATTCCCCGCACCACCGAGGAGCAGTGGGCCGCCCTCCCGCACGTACCGCTCACTCAACTCCAGCCCGGTGACCTGCTCTACTACTACAACCTCGACGGCGACAACCTCGTCGACCACGTCGTGATGTACGTCGGGAGCGGGACCTTCGGCGCCAACACCATCATCGCCGCACCCTATACCGGCACCGACGTCGGCCTCGCTCCGATCTTCACCTTCGGGCTCGTCGGCGCGGCCCGACCCTAGCGCGTGACGCCACCGTCGCGGTCGCTGGTCATTCCGGCGTTCAACGAAGGATTGCGCCTCGCCGCGGGATTCGAACGTCTCCGTCCTTCCCTCGAGGTCCTGGGGAGCGAGACCACCGAGATCGTCATGGTCGACGACGGTTCCTCCGACGACACGCTGCGCGTCGCCCACGAGGTCTACGGCCATCTCGAACACTTTCGACTCGTCCAACACCCACACAACATGGGCAAGGGTGCGGCGGTACGCACGGGACTGGCGCACGCACGCGGCGCGCGCGTGATCGTCACCGACGCGGACATGTCGATCCGACCCACGCACTTCGTCGACGTCTTCGACGCGCTCGTGCGCGCGCCCGTGGCGCCGGGTTCACGCGCCCTGGGCGGCAGGATCGAGTACACGACGAGGGCGCGCACCATCTCGGGCAGCGTGTTTCACGCCGTCGTGCGCCACTACACCAAGACCACGATCCGCGACACCCAATGCGGCTGCAAGGGCTTCCAGCTGGCCGCCGGACGACTCCTGGCGTTGCTGGGCTTCGTCACCGGCTTCGCCTACGACGTCGAATTGTTCTACCTGGCGCGACGACTCGACTTCGTGGTCGAACCCGTGGCGGTGACCTGGGACGACATCGGCGGGTCCAAGGTCAGCATCCTTAACGCCAAGAGCACGCTGGTGGAGGACCTCCGCAACATCCCGCGCACGCGCTACGAATGCCCGGTGGTGGTGCTCGCCGCCGACGCGGCGCTCGGGGACGTGCGTCGCGCCGCGATTGAGTCGCGCACCTCGGGCTTGGTGGTGGCGCGCTCGCGCGACGACGCCCTGGTGGTGCTCGCGCGCGACGCGGCCGTCGCGGCGTTAGGGATCGCGGAGTCGCTCGGGGGGACGCTGCGAACGGCGACGCTCGACGAGCTGCGCGGACGCGACCTCGAAGCCGTCTAGCGTCTCGCGGGGCCGGCGGTCCCTAATCGGTGCGCGGCAGGAGCCAGTCCGCCACCAGTTGGGGCGCGCGATCGGACCACTCCTCGGCGGTGATCGCGTAGTGGGCGTGGTCCTCCCAGGCCCCGTCGATCTCGAGGTACCGCTCGGCGATGCCCTCGAAACGTAGTCCGAGCTTCTCCACCACGCGCCGCGAGGGCGCGTTACGCGGAATGATGTTGATCTCCACCCGGTGCAGGCGCAGGGTGTCAAAGGCGTACTGCAACACCGTCACCACCGACTCGGGCATCAGGCCGCGACCGGCCACCGCCTCGTCGATCCAGTAGCCCACGAAGGCCGACTGCAGCGGTCCGCGCTGAATGGACGAGAGCGTGATCTCACCCACGAAGCGCCCCTCGAAGAAGATGCCGAATCCGAACCCCGCACCCATTTGACGCTCGCGCTCACGGATGGCGCAGCGGCCCGAGAAACTGCGCTCGTCCTCGGCCAGGTGCGCGGCGTGCGCCGAACGCGGCTCCCACTTGACCAGCCAATCGTGGCAGCGTCGACGCACTTCGAGCCAGCCGTCGTAGTCGGCGTCGCCCAACGTGCGCAACACCACTCGGCGTCCGTGCAGGTTGATCGGCGCGTGCACGCTGCTACGGGTGCTCACCATGGGGATAGCCTCACCTCTCCATCGTTACAGGTTCGGCGCCGACACGCACTTCAGATGAGTGACGCCGCCACGCCATCGAGGATGTCGTCCTCGGAACTCAGCAGATCATTCACGCGAAAACGTTCCATAACCATTGAGAGGATGTAGAGACCGGCCACCAGGACGTCCTCGCGGCCCGGCACCATCCCGGGGAGGGTCAGGCGCTCGGCCGGGGTCAGGGCCGCCAGGCGAGTGCGCCAGCGCGTCACGTCCTCACTGGTCATGAGCCGGAGGTGGACCGCCGTCCGATCGTAGACGCGCAGCCCGGCGTCGAGCTGGGCCAGGGTGGCCACGGTGCCAGCTAGCCCCACCAGGCGCGCCGCGCCCACCAGCGTCGACAGGGCCGGCATCGCCGTGAAGGCCCGGTCGAGTTCGGCGCCGATCATCGCGCGCGCCGCCGCGTCCTGCGCCGGGGTCACGATGCCCGGCCCCAGGGCGCGCTCGGTCACGCGCACGCAACCCAGTTGCATCGAGTATCCCCGCACGACGCCCGCCAGGCACACCGCGAGTTCGCTCGACCCCCCACCGATGTCCACCACGAGGGTGGGGCGCGCGTCCTGCGCCAAGTCGCGCGTGGCGCCGGCGTAGGAGTAGGCCGCCTCCTCCTCGCCGCGCAGCAGCCGCGCCGACACCCCGGTGATGTGCGCGGCGCGCGCCAAGAACTCGGCGCCGTTGGCCGCGTCGCGCACCGCCGACGTCGCCACCAACAGTCCGCGGGCGACCTCGTAGTGGTCCAGCACAGCGCGAAAGTGCGTCAAGACGTCGTAACTACGCGCCAGGGCCGGCGCCGTGAGTTCCCCGGTCGCGTCGACACCCTCCGCGAGGCGGGTGATGCGCATCTCGCGCGCCAGCGTCCGTCGGTCCGCGTCGACGACGAGTAGCCGCGTGGAGTTCGAGCCACAATCCAGCGCGGCGACGTTAGACGACACGGGCGTCGACGATCTCGAGGTCGGGCACGCCCACTTCGCGCGCCACGAGACGTCCCACGGGGTCGTCGTGTCCGACGAGGAAGTTCGCGAGGTGCGCGTGGAGACACTTGACCCCCACGCGAGTACCACCCACCCCCCCGGAGCTGTGGACGACGTCGCGGCGCACCGTCGCCGCCTCGCGACGCTGGTGATACTCGTCGTGAGTGCGCACCAGGGCGTCATCATCGACCAATGTCTCGAACCGATGCACGCCGCTCGCTCCCTCGAGACGACTCACCGCGTCGCTCAGTTCGGGGTCGATCAACCAGTACAGAGTGGGCATGGGCGTGCCGTCGCGCAAGTGGGGCTCGTTCTCGATCACCACCGGAGCGCCGCCGCGACGACGCACCACCACCGCGCAACGACCCGCCAAGGGACGACCCATCAGCGCCTCGACGACGGCGAGTTCCTCCGGCGTCGCCTCGATGAAGGTCAACGCCAGAACTCGAGGGTCCGTACGAAGCGCGAGACGAACCCGGCGGGGGCGCTGGTCGACGCGGGCGACGGCGTCGTACTCGACGGGAGTGGCCCCGACGTGGGGTTCACCAGGGGTTGGAGGCCGGGGTCCGTCGAATTGAGGGCGACGTAGCCCGCGCCGTTCCCCGGCAGCACCTGGATGAGACGCTGACCGGGCTGGACGAGTTGGTACTCCTCACGAGCCAAGGCGATCGCGGCCGCCCGGGTCGAGACGGCCTTGGCCCGCTGGGTCAGGGTGCTCGATTGAGTATGGAGTTGGGTGATCTGGCTCGAGGCCGCGTTGAGAGCGACCTGTTGACGCCACAAGGTCTTGAAGGGGAACGCCACGGCGATGATCGCGATCGCGGTGAGCACGGCCAGCGGGAGGACCCACCGGGGATACTGCGTCTGTTTAGTTTGCGTAGCTCGCACCTGCCGCCCCCGACAACGACGTGGCCCCGAGAAAGCGGGCCGACTCTCCGAGCTGTTCTTCGAGTCTCAGTAATTGATTGTACTTCGCGACCCGGTCCGACCGCGCCGGGGCGCCGGTTTTGATCTGTCCCGCGTTGGTCGCCACCGCCAGATCGGCGATGGTGACGTCCTCGGTCTCGCCGGACCGATGCGAGATGACGGCGCTGTAGCCGTGCAGATTAGCCAGTCGCACCGCGTCGAGGGTCTCGGTGAGGGTGCCGATCTGGTTCAACTTGACCAGGATGGAATTGGCGACACCACGGTCGATGCCCTTCTGCAACAGGTCCACGTTGGTGACGAAGAGATCGTCACCGACGAGTTGGACGCGCGTACCGAG
>JAJZEN010000117.1 GCA_021828545.1 Actinomycetes bacterium | reverse complement strand
TCAGACTGAGTCTCACTCAGCGGCTGGCGATGACACGCGGAAGGGAGGCCCGACACCTGTCGGGCCGAACAACTCCGTGAGGAGTGCAGCATGAGTGGACTCACTAGAACTCACTCGGTTGCAACGGCTGGACAGGCAAACCCGGGAGTTGCTACGCTTCGGTCTGCATCAAACGGGAGCTCGGACGTACCGGGCTGAGAGGGTGGCTGGCCGATCTGGGCCGCAGCGCCACCGACCGTAGGAACTTGACCGGGTAATGCCGGCGTAAGGAGAAAGTCATGGCGCTGACGCCCACCTCACGACCCTTCATTATCGTCGCGGGCGACCAGCGATCCGAAGTTCCGCGAACCCTCGACGAGCCCGTTCCCCAGGCGTTGGGTCTTCTCGACCAGTTCGGACTCTGGGGCAACCTGGGGGTGAGCCTGCTGGGATTCACCGGCGCGATCTTCGTCCTCCAGCCCAACGGAACGGGAACTCCGGAGCTCTCCCTCGTCGCCGCGCTCACCGCCATCGTCGTGGGCACCATCCTGGGCACGCTCGCGGTCGCCGCCTCGGGCGTCGCGGGCGCACGCACCGGCGCTCCCGCGATGTTCTTGTTGCGCAGCCTCTTCGGGCGCCGACTCTCGTATCTACCCACGTTTCTCAATGTCGTGCAGTGCCTGGGGTGGGGCGTCTTCGAACTCGTCACCATCGCCACCGCCGCGCACACCGTCGCTCCGCGGGTCCCGCGCGGGTTCTACATCATCCTCGCCGGCGTCCTCACCGGCCTACTGACCTTGCGACCACTGGGGGCGATCCGCTCCCTGCGGCGCGTGGCGATGCCCGTGGTGCTGGTCATCCTCGGGTACCTGTTCGTCGAGCTCCTCGCGCATCCGGTGCAGCGCCTTACCAACGGCTCGTGGACGGGCTACTGGGCGGCGATGGATACGGTCGTCGCCGCAGCGATCTCCTTCGCGCCCCTCGCCGCTGACTACACCCGTCACGCGCGCTCGGAGCGTACGGCGTTCTGGGGGGCATTGGTGGGTTACAGCACCACGCAGATCCTCTGTTACGTCATCGGTCTGGTCACGCTGGTCACCGTGGCGCGCAATCCCGCGGATATCTACGGCGCGTTCCTCGCGGTCCCGTTGGGCTCGTTGTGCTTCGCGGTGCTGGTGGCGCGAGAGCTGGATCAGTCCTTCGCCAACGTGTACTCGACGGCAATTTCGGTGCAGAACGCCCGCCCGCTGTGGGACCGGCGCGTGCTCACGCTGATCTTCTCCTCGGTGGCGACGGCCCTGGCCCTCTGGATCAATATCAATGATTACGAGAACTTTTTGGTCCTGCTGGGCTCGGTCTTCATCCCCATGTCCGCGGTGTTCATCGCGGACTTCTTCGTGCTCTCGCGCGGGGCGTGGGACCCCACCGTCCACGGACGCCGCCGCTACCGACTCTTCGCCCCGTGGACTCTGGGCTTCGTGGTCTACCAACTCATCAATCCGGGCTACATCTCCTGGTGGGTTTCGCTCTGGGTCCACGTCGCGAACCTCGTGCACTTTCACGCGCCGAGTTACATGTCCGCCTCCATCTCGTCGTTCGTCGCCGCGGGGCTCGCCACATTGGCCGGCGAGGCGCCCACGCGACTGCGAGCGAAGCGCCGCGACCACGCGAACGCGTCTCGTCGATGAACCCGACGTCGAGATCCCTCGCCGACGAGCGCACCCTCGTACACGGGATGGAGCGAGACGTGGTCACCGCGGACTGGCCCGCCCTCACCGACGACGAGGTACTCACAGTATTCGCGCACATCGACGGCCCTGGATCGCCCGGCGCGAGAACGGGTGGTGACGGTAGGATCCGCGTCACGTGGTCGAGTCCGCGACCAATGTCGGCCGCGGCGATGGTGCGCGGTCCTCGCGGAGAATATTTCGTCAAGCGTCATCACGTCGCGGTGCGCGACGCAGAACGGCTGCGGGTGGAGCACGCATTCGCGCGGCACCTACGAGAACGGGGTCAACCCGTCGCGAAGGTACTCGCCGGTCCCGACGGCGACACGGTCATTCGACGGGGTGATTTCGTCTACGAAGTCCACGACAAGGCACCCGGCGTGGATCTCTACCGGGAGCATCCCTCGTGGTATCCCTACGACAACCACGACCACGCCCGTGCCGCGGGCGCCGCGCTGGCGCGCTGCCTGATCGCTGCGAATGACTTCGCGGTGCCGGCGACGCCCCCCGGAGTCCTCACCAACTCCATGGTGGTCGTCGCATCGAACGACCCGCTCGCGACCTTGCATCACCTGATTGACTCACGACCCGCCCTCGCGCGTGCTCTCGAATACCGTGACGTCGACGCCGACGTGAGCCGCCGACTCATCCCCGCCGCTCACTTCGTCGCGCCGCTCCTCGCTCGATTGACGCCGCAGTGGGGCCACGGCGACTGGCATCCGTCGAATCTGACGTGGACGGCGCCGGGCCCCGGCGCGCGGGTCGCGGGAATCCTCGATCTCGGACTCGCTAATCGCACCACCGCGGTGCACGATCTCGCCGTCGCGCTCGAGCGCAGCGTGGTCGACTGGCTCGATCTCACACGCTCCGGCGAGGTGCGAGCGGACCTCGTCCACGTGGACGCCTTTCTCGACGGCTACGAGTCGGTCCGACCCCTCGACCAGAACGAGTGGTCCGCGCTCATCGCACTCTTACCGGTGGTGCATCTGGAGTTCGCTCTGTCGGAGGTGGAATACTTCGCCGACGTGGTGAGGTCCGAGAAGAACACGGCCCTCGCGTACGAGGGGTACCTCCTGGGTCACGCTCGTTGGTTCGAGGAGTCGAACGGCATCGAGCTCCTCGCCCACCTCCAAAGCCGTTGGCCACGACACGAGTCGCCCACTGCATAACTCGTCACCCGAATTACCGTGGCGCCACGACCTCTCGCCACCCTGCGATGGTCCAACGTGACGTTTGGCGGGGTGGCGAAAGTAGCCCCTCACAATGTCGATCGACATCCTTACGCAGAGGTCCCCGCCGAACTGAATATCCCAATATCCACCGCACTCCGAACCGAGCCACCGCGCTGCGACGACGCGGCGCCCCCGTCTCGCGATCACGAAGTCCTCGACCTCCTCAGTCAGTCATATCGACAGTTGCGTGGGTCTAAGGGTTACCGAAGCGCGATGAGACTCGCCCCAGAGTGGCAGCGCATCTTTTGCCCCAGCGAGAAGATCCTTCTTGATGGCGGATCCTCCAAAGATTGCCCACCAACATGGAGTGCGCATCTCGATGATGTTTCACTGAAATGCACATGCAACAGCCCAGTCGTTGTGATGCGACCGCACTGAACTTCGATGGAATTCCTCTAAGGTTCGCAGAGAATTCTCCCGGAAGTTGAGTGCAGCGTGACGTTACCCAGATTTAGCTACAGCCACTCGTCGCACCACAACTCGAACACACGTAGCACGAGCCCGCACGTTGCATGGAGTTACCGCACTGGAAGCACATAGGTGCATCGAGTGGCTGGCGACGATTCACGGGAATCGACGCCACATGGGAGAGTTCGTGGAGATCCACCCGCATCGGCTGGTCGTTGACGCCCAGCGTCGGTGTCGCCTGTTCTACGACTTCGGGGAGGGTCGGCTGAATCCGCTCACTCGTCGATAACACGCCCAACTCCTCGCGCTCACTGGAGTCCAAGTAGTCCAGCGCTAGACGTCGGAAGATGTAGTCCACCAGCGAGGTAGCGATACGCAGGTCCGCGTCGTCGGTCATCCCCGAGGGCTCGAACTTCATGTTCACGTACTTGCGTACGTAGGTCGCCAGCGGTACGCCGTGCTGAAGACCGAGGCTGATCGAGATGGAGAAGGCATCCATGATGCCCGCCAGAGTCGAACCCTGCTTGGACACCTTGAGGAACACCTCGCCGGGTCGACCGTCCTCGTATTCACCCACCGTCGCGTATCCTTCGCAGTCCGCCACGCGGAACGCGAAGGTCGTCGACACCCGTCGACGCGGGAGGCGCTCACGGACCGCACCGACCACCACGTGACTGCCCTCGGTCTTGGCGAGCTCCAACGCCGCCTCGAGCTTGGTGATCTTCGTGAAGAGCTCGGCGGCGACCGAATCGGTCGCGATGACCGACGAGGAGGATTCGCCGTCCTTCTTCGCCGTCGAGAGTGGTTGACCCACCTTGCAGTTGTCGCGATAGATCGCCACGGCCTTCACACCCATGCGCCACGCGTCGAGGTGCAAGTTCTCCACGTCCTCGATCGAGACGTCTTCGGGCATGTTCACCGTTTTGGAGATGGCGCCCGAGATGAAGGGTTGGATCGCGCCCATCATCTTCACGTGACCCAGGTAGTGGATGGTGTTGTCACCCATTGAGCACGCGAACACGTCGAGGTGCTCGCCACGCAGGGCGGGCGCCCCGACGATCGACTTATTCACGTCGATGTAGGCCACAATGGCCTCGACCTCGCCGGGCGTGTAGCCCAGTTTGGCCAGGGCGCGCGGTACCGTCTGGTTGACGATTGACATGTTGCCGCCGCCCACCAACTTCTTGAACTTCACCAGTCCCAGGTCAGGCTCGACACCAGTGGTGTCACAATCCATCAACAGTCCAATGGTCCCCGTGGGGGCCAGTACCGACGCCTGGGCGTTGCGCACACCGTGGCGTGCACCGAGGTCGACGGCTTCCTCCCAGGCGCTACGCGCGGCGTCGAGAATGTCCGCCGGCGCCAACTTCTCATCGATCTGGTACGACGCGTCGCGGTGCTTGGCGAGCACCTTGAGCATCGGTGCGGCGTTCTCGGCGTACCCGTCGTGGGGGCCCATACGACCCGCGGTGCGCGCGCTCGTAGCGTAGGCGTGGCCAGTCATGAGCGCAGTGATCGCCGCCGCCCAGGCGCGTCCCGCGTCGGAGTCGTAGGCGAGTCCCGAGGCCATCAGCAAGGCGCCGAGGTTGGCGTAGCCCAAGCCGAGTTGACGGAACTTACGGGAGTTCTCACCGATCTTGGCCGTCGGGTAGTCCGCGGCGCCCACGATGATCTCCTGCGCGGTGAAGAGCACTTCGATGGAGGCCTTGAACGCGTCGACGTCGAAACGCCCATCGTCCTGGAGGAACTTCATCAAGTTGAGACTGGCCAGATTGCAGGCCGAGTTGTCGATATGCATGTACTCCGAGCACGGATTGGAGCCGTTGATACGGTCGGTGTTGGGCGAGGTGTGCCACGTGTTGATCGTGGTGTCGAACTGCAGGCCGGGGTCCGCACACTCCCAGGCCGCACGAGCGATCTGGCGCCACAAGTCACGCGCCTTGACGGTGCGCACCGTCGCGCCACCGTCGCGGGCGCTCAGGTTCCAGTCAGCGTCGGCGAGGACGGCCTCCATGAAGTCGTCAGAGATGCGAACCGAGTTGTTGGCGTTCTGGTACTGGATCGAGTGGATGTCCTTGCCGTCGAGGTCCATGTCAAAGCCGGCGTCACGCAGGACGCGCGCCTTCTTCTCCTCATTGGCCTTGCACCAGATGAATTCCTCCACGTCGGGGTGATCGACGTCGAGGATGACCATTTTGGCGGCACGACGTGTCTTGCCGCCGGACTTGATGGTCCCGGCCGACGCGTCGGCGCCACGCATGAACGATACGGGGCCCGACGCCGTTCCGCCGCCCTCGAGCAATTCGGCACTCGAGCGGATCTTGGATAGGTTGACCCCCGCACCCGATCCACCCTTGAAGATGATGCCCTCCTCGGTGTACCAATTCAGGATCGAGCGCATCGAGTCCTCGACGGCCAGGATGAAGCACGCACTGCCCTGCTGGGGGACGCCCTTGACTCCGATGTTGAACCAAACCGGAGAGTTGAACGCCGCCTTTTGCGTGATCAACAGGTGCTTGAGTTCCGCGGTGAAGGCCTCGGCCTCCTCGGCGTCGACGAAATAGTCACCCTCGACCCCCCACTTGGTGATCGTGTCGACGATGCGGTCGACGACCTGCTTGAGGCTGATCTCGCGCTCGGGGGTACCTAGAGTGCCGCGGAAGTACTTCTGGGCGAGAATATTGGTCGCGTTAAACGACCACGTCGACGGCACCTCGACGTTGAGTTGCTCGAAGGCGACCGAACCGTCACGGAAGTTCGAGATTCGCGCGTCGCGACGCTCCCAGGTCACGTCGTCGTAGGGGTGACGATCGTCAGAGGTGAAGTAGCGGCGGATGCCAATTCCTAGACGCTGCGGAGCGATGGCCATGTTGTGATCTCTTTCTGAAGTATCTGCGGGGTGTCCGGCCCCTCACGACGAATGGGGTCGGAGACGCGAGAACAGTGTTCTCGACCCCCTAGCCACAAGATGTAGTGGTTTCCACACTACGCGACGCAAGATGCTGTGTCATTACAGCACTGTAATTACAATTAGTCAACCCCAAATTCGACAAATCCATTCTAATTCTCGCGGCGAAAAGCGAAACCCAACAACGGTCGGGTTTTTGCCGGGCGCGAGAAAAAACAACTTTCTCACAACTCACCCGAGACGGCGAACCGCCGTTGTGCGCCGACTCCTCAGCGACGTGACACCGCGCAGCGAGGCCACCACCGACCAAGTCCCCGCGACGACTCCAAACGGCCAGGAACCCGACGAGAGGCCGTACGCGCTCGATCAGACGCATCCGACAGGGAATCCCGCGACATCGCGACGGCCCTCGAAGGCCGACATCAGAATCGTGAAACTCACCGCGACCACGCCATAGAGAGCAATCGCGCGTGCCCGCGAGCGAGTGGGGCCAACGCCGACTCCCCTAGGACGGCGAGGAGGAGATCGCCGTCTTCTCGGGGGTCCCCTCGGCGAGTCCGATGACGTCGGGTCGTCACTAATTCAGCTTTGGCAGCGCACGTCTTAGGTTGCGGATGGCCTGTTGCGTACGTAATTCATTCTCGATGAGGGCGAAGCGTACGTGACCATCACCACCATCGCCAAACCCCACGCCCGGACTGGTCGCCACTTCAGCCTCGGTGATCAAGAAGGTCGCGAATTCGAGCGACGTCATCTCGCGATACGGTTCGGGTATCGGGGCCCAGATAAACATCGATCCCTTGGGTGCTGCTACCGGCCACCCGATGCGATTAAGTCCCCCGACGAGGGTGTCACGTCGTACTTGGTAGACCTCGCGTAAGAGGTCAGGGTAATCCGACGCCTCGTTCATCGCCACGATGGCGGCGATCTGCACCGGTTGGAACGTCCCGTAGTCGAGGTAACTCTTGAGTTTGGTCAGGGCCGCCACGATCTCGGCGTTGCCCACCAAGAACCCCACGCGCCAACCGGCCATCGAGAAGGACTTGGTGAGGGTGTAGAGCTCGACACAGCACTCCTTGGCGCGCGGCACCTGCAGGATCGACGGGGGTTGGTAGCCGTCGAAACCCAGGTCAGCGTAGGCGAAGTCGTGGCAGATGATGACGTCACGTTCGAGGGCGAAGGCGACGAGCCGCTCCATGAACGCCAGGTCCACGCTCGCACTGGTGGGATTGTGGGGGAAGGAGCAGATGATCACCCGCGGCTTGACGCTGGCGCTCTGCCACGCGTTGACGAGGCCCTCGAAGAAGTCGTCTCCCGGGTCGTTCGTACTAGCCCCTGGATCGACCATCGGCACCGTGATCACTTGGGCCCCGGCGAAGCCGGGACCGGCTAAGTGAATGGGATAACTTGGCGAGGGCACGATGGCGGTGTCGCCCGGGCCCAGCAACACCCACATGAGATGCGTGAGACCCTCCTTGGCCCCGATCGTCGTGACGATCTCGGTGTCGGGATCGAGGTCGACGTTGAAGACCTTTTTGTAGCGGGTGGCCATCGCCAGGCGCAGGTTGGGCAGACCCCGACTAGCGCTGTAGCGATGATTTTTGGGGTTATGGGCGGCCTCGGCGAGCTTCTCGACCGCGATGTCGGGACTGGGTAGGTCGGGATTTCCGAACCCGAAATCCACCACGTCGCGCCCCTGGGAGCGTGCGGTGGCCTTGAGGCCGTTGATGGTGGCAAAGACGTACGGCGGTAGGCCGTTGATGCGACGGAATTCCATCAACGAAATTTACCGACTCAGTGCGCGTGACGCCAATTTGCGAGCCGCTCGACATCGACGTCGGGTGCCAAGACCGCCCACTGGGCCCCGGCAAGCTCGAGGAGATCGAGCCAGTGCTCGAGGTCGTCGCGCGGGGGTCCCGCCCAGGTCACGGGCCCTTCGCCCGCGTGGCGACGCACCAGGTCGATGTCCGCGTCCCACACGTTGAGGGGCACCCCGTGGCGCCGAGCGAGTTGATTCGTCGCCTCGGCCCCGGCCCCGATCCACACCTCCATCTCGCCCGAGATCGACGAGCACACCTGATCGACGAGGGTGCGACGAACCTCGGCCCGGGCGAAGTTCAGGCCGTAGGCCTCGAGCTCGTCGCGAGATTTGGCGTCACCGGTGCCCACCGCGGCGATGACCCGGCCCGGCGCGAGCTCGTGCAGTGAACGAAACTGCGTGACGAGGTGATCCCTTCCGACCATTCCCACGCGCGCCACCAGGGGCCCGACGCTCAGGGCGCGATGACGATGGGCGACGGCGGCCAGTACCGCGAAGGGGGCGAGGGACGGTCGCGTCGGCGAACCCATGGGCCACAGATGGTCGTAGGCAAATACGCCGTCGACCCCAAGGTCCTCACTACGCCGCGCGGCCGCGAGCGCGTCGCGAGCGTTGTCGCGAAACGTAG
>JAJZEN010000038.1 GCA_021828545.1 Actinomycetes bacterium | reverse complement strand
GTCATCACCACCAGCGACAGCGCAACCACCAGCGGTGCACTAACTCATCATCACGGTCAGTGACGTTTCAGCGGGCGTTGCTGGTCATTGAATGCGTCGCCCTACAGGTGGTACGTCTTGACACACGTCATCGTCCATAGGTAGGTGAGTTGCAATGCACGTGATCACAATGTGTCTGCCTCAATATTCGAACGTTGATCGAATTTGGCGATTGACAAAAGTTCGACAAACGAATAGGAGTTCCAAGTGCAAAAGATCAAGTTGTCATTCAGTCAGATCATCTGTAATTGTGGCGTCAAGCGTATCGCCGGAATCGAGTGCCCAAGCTGCGGATATCAAACTCCGCGCGTGGAAATCAATTCTCAAAGCCAAGTTCGACGGAGGCTCATCGATGTAGCGCGTGAGAATCTTGTTCATGAAATGGCGCCAAGCACAAATGATATTGAAGCCGTCTTCTGTGACATGTCCACACATATCCGAGATCTAATCGATGCGTTCTCTGAGGTGAGGTCGAACCAAGGTTCTTCGGGGAAACTTGATGAAGTGGCGAGGCAAATCTCAGCTACACGATCCAATCTGCGCCAGGCAGTGGGTCGGCCAAAGGTGGGTGTCTGGAAGCAAATGAGAGTAGTTTTCTCGTCAATTGATGCCTTTGCAGCGACGTTCTTTGAAGTTGTGGGTGCGACCACACCGATTGAAGCCCAGGAGGCATCACGGCGGATGAATGCAGAGATCGATGCCGCTACGGTTTCACTCAGCAGAATGAGGCGGCTACTTGACACCTTTTCGGAACTTGATACTCCCCAGTTCTCGCCAGCTAACCTGGCTGCCCTAGCGCTCTCCAATCTTGAACTCACTCAGGACTCGGATGATGGAATACTCAGTTTTGCAAATGCGGGGGTTGGTATTCTCAACCAAAGAATTGGATTGATTACTTCACCCCCAATTGGTTTCTTCATTCCGATGATTGACGTGTTCGCCGAGGCATATCTCGATGCCGAAATTTTCTGGAGTGAAACAAAGCAGCTCGTCATTTTCCTCCGCGAATTTCACAGTGAAGTTCTGCAACTAGGCAGCGACATCACGTGGAGAACGACCTGGGAGGAACAAGGTCGGGCGCTTTGGAGAACACATCAAGTCGCACGGGCACTCTTCGAGAAACTTACGACGGATGCAGATTCTGTGTTTACTTCGCTCTTGGTGTGCAAGGAGCTCCTGGAAGGAATCGTCAAGTATTCAGTGGCAACATTGGAAATCGTCGCTGGAGTAAAGAACACGTATGAAAACATCCTTTCGTCTGGTGTGACCAACTTGATCGGATGGGCAGTAAGTCGCAATCTCGAGTTTGCCTTTGCTTTGAGCCCCGCCATCCGAAACGCAAGTGCTCACAGCGATTATTCATTCAATAGTGGTCGTATCACTCTCTGTCCCTTGAAGGCGTCAGTAGGCCAATCAGTTGAATTAACTGCGCCCGAGTTCACCGATCTGGTTGGAGCTGTTGTCGAATCATCCCTTGCAGTTTGGCTTGCGGTCACGATCGCGTTGAGCGACGCCGGTTTAGATCCACCCTTCCCGGATTCCCGCGATCTATTGCCGACAGAGACTTTACTTGAGGCGCTTCTTGTTTCGGGTGGATGGAGCGATGTTCATGTGAGTGTTGATCGATGCGTTGTGAAAGTCCAAGCGTCCAATGGTCGAGATTTCAAGATGCCTGAAATTGCTTCATTAGTTCCGGCATTGGGAGACGACATCAACGAGCTACGCTGCGATCTTCAATGTGCGGGCATTATTCGAACAGTCGAATTCCCAGTGAAGATGAGCCGCGCGGTTCTTGGAACTTCGGAAGAGATCTCAGAGACTGAATTTCTAAAGTTGCGACGAGCGATTATCGTCGACGGAGAACCTTCGGTCTCAATGGCATTCGTGCGCAAGTACATTTCCACACAGGCGCTGAAAATTGCCGGTGAGCAATCATACAAATATGCCTCGAAGGGACTAGCCAAGTTAATTCACGTTGCTCGCGAACTCGGAGATCCTGACCTGACCGACAATCTGTCAAGGCTTCTAGCTCTACTTCGGAGCAGAGAGGTTGGTACATACGCCGACGCGTTCGACCCAAAAAACTTAACTACTTGGGCTACTTCGAACGCGGCCGAAAGTCATTTGGATGGTTGAACGCAACTCGCTATATTTGAATTCGCTAACGCCCGTGGAACGCCCGACTTACGTTGACTCGCGAAATTTCGCAAAATTAATTAGGTTTGATCAGTACTTACGGGAGAGATGGTCCGTGATGTTAATCACCCTCTCAAGGTGGAGGCACGGGTTCGAATCCCGTTGGGACTGCCAAACTGTCATTGCAGTGCGTGCTGCAAATCTCTAATCCATCATCATCATCTTCATCGATGTGCCGCTCTCGCCACGTCTATTAACGAACTCGCTGGCGAATTGCCGCCGCGGCGGGAGTTGCGAATTTACAGCAGGGGCAAAGGCAGTACTTCGAATTTAAATGTCGATTTGATGCTGATACTTCGTTGCCCTAGTGAGCAGTGCATATTGCATCGTCGCCAGGAAAGGATGACATCATGACCACTGCAACCAGCAGCCCGGACCTCACCATTGATCGTGCACTTTCTCGACTTAAAGGAACGCTGCCGAGGGCCATAGTCATGTTCGCCCTAATGTCGGGGCTGTCATCGGCGGAGCGGCTTTAGCCTTCTTGAATTGCTACAGTTCACCGCCACGTCAAGGCTTCCTACGCCTGGCCATTTAGTTCATGGGACTTTTATGCGACGTCCCAGCATTACTCGTTACAACGATTACTAGCAAAATTGCATTCGGAACTCCCCATCTGCTGGCGGCCTCAATTATCGTTCCAGTATGGGTACGACACGCCAACTGACCGCATCTCAATAGCAACCAAGAAGGAGCCACCAATATGGCGCAATACATGATCTCGGTCTGGCACGACGAGACCTACGAAGTCGACTTCTCGACTCCCAAGGCTCAGCAACGCGTAGCCCAAGTGAGTGAGTTCAACGATCAACTTCAAAGGGCGGGTGCGTGGGTGTTCGCAGCTGGTCTACACCCATCTTCTTCCGCCACGGTTGTGCGTTCGTCAGGAGTGGAAATCTCGATGACCGACGGTCCCTACGCCGAGACCAAGGAACAGATGGGTGGCTTCTGGATAATTGAGGCCGCCAATCTTGAGACCGCGCTGGATTGGGCGGGCCAAGCGGCCGCTGCATGCGGTGGTCCAGTCGAAGTCAGACCCGCTCAAGGGTGAACGATGCCCTCGACGTGAATCATCCCAGGTATTCCGGAGCCTCTAGGAAATAGTAAAGATTCAGTCTCGTCGACGACTGTGATTCGAGCGAACAGCTCAGATACCTTCGTAGCCAGCAGCAATTCCTCGAGTCAAAGGGACTAGACTTTGTTGATAGGGCAGCCGTGACTGGCCGGTGAATTTCTCCAGTGGACCTCGTGGATCGCACGAACGCCACTTAACGCACGTCGCAGCCCTACGGGCCAACCCGCTTCTCACCGCGGGATGGCTGTCAGCATGATCACGGGAAGGGGACTCGTTCTCGAGCACGATCTGCAGTAGCCACTAATGGACGTGAGTCAATTTGTTGGCGTGCCTCGCACTAACTCCCTATCCTCGAACGTGTAAGTCGCCGCAGGCCGAGGTCGTATGAACGAGCGTCACTGTTGTCACGTATTGTCGTCTGTGACATCACCGCGACATTAAACCGTGGCAAACAAGCAGCGAAAGGAGACAGACAGTGACTAAGCGACGTGATTGCACGCTGGACGAAAGTTCAGACAGTACAACGAAATCTATTTGGAGCGGGCGACGAGAATCGAACTCGCGTTCTCAACTAGTACTTGCTCTCCTCCGAGGGGCTCGCATTCCTTGGTCTGTATCCGACACTGGCCATTGAGGCCAGTAGCGTACGTCATCGTGACAACGGATACTTGAGAAGTCGAGTGGACCGTCGTGCCTGGTCTGGTAAGAACTGGCAGATTGCGTTGGAAGCCGACTCGATTCAGATCGTCGCCAAAGGCAGCAACGTCAGGCATGATCGATTTGCCGCTTCGAAGCTAAGTGTCAAGCGGAGGTGGTTTCGATATTTCCTTCTCCAAGAAGGTGAGACCCGCACAGCGCTGAATGGTTGCAAGAAGGTTGATGCACAGGCACTGTCCGCGTGGTTCGAATACTGGGAATTGCTTCCTGAACTTGATGGATCGGTTCGCTGGAGAGAGGAAGTGCAGATCCTCATTGATAGTCGGCTGGAACAACGACGGTGGATCCAGTCGGAAGAGGTCGCTCTGATCATTTCTCGTCGTCCTGCAAGAGACCTTCGTGACCGGACCCGGTTACATGGCTGCGAGCACCTACTAACGGTTGAGCAGTTCGAAGCGGCAATCTTCGTGACAACAGATCTTGAGGCGAGAGTTCAAGTTGTCAACGAACAAGTTGTCGAGAGCGAATTGATCGAGCGACGCGCGTTCTTCGACAGCATCGAACGGACACCTCTTTCGGAGGAACAAGCGCGCGCCGTGGTCAGTTTTGACAATCGAGTTCAAGTTCTCGCGGCAGCGGGTTCAGGAAAGACGTCGGTCATGGTGGCGAGGGCGGCGTACGCGGTAGATCGGGGCATCGTGCCACCCGACAGGGTGCTGTTGCTCGCTTTCAATCGGGCTGCGTCGAGCGAACTACAGGAACGCATCGAAACTCGTTTTGCCGCTGCGGGCATTCCCTCGGAAGGCGTCAAGGCATCGACGTTTCACGCATTTGGCCTTGAGGTCATCGGTAGCGCTACGGGCAAGAAACCGCGACTGGCGCGTTGGCTGGAACAGGGGGACGACTTGGCGATGACCGTCGAGATCGCTGACCACCTTCGCGACAGTTCAGAGGACTTTCGATACAACTGGGATCTGTATCGGATTCTCTTCGCCAACGCCCCGACTCGCTTGGACGATGGCTCACCGGACGGATATCACAGTGTTTCGCGCACGACGGGTTTTCGCACCCTTTCTGGGACACTCGTCAAAAGCGAAGGGGAGCGCTTGATTGCTAACTTCCTCTTTCTCAACGGGATTGACTTCGAGTACGAGCGCCCCTTTGCTCACGATGTCGCCGATGCTACGCACTCGCAGTACCACCCCGACTTCTACTACCCGGATATCGACGTGTGGCATGAGCACTGGGCCCTTGATCGAGACGGCCACCCACCGAAGGACTTCACCGACTACCCGCAGGAGATGCAGTGGAAGCGCAATCTGCACTCTCAGTTCGGTACCACGCTGATTGAGACGACGTGGGCCCAAGTGATGTTCGCGGATGGCTTCAAGCGGCTAAAGGCCGAACTGACTGATCGTGGTCTTGAGTTTGACTGGAACCCTGATAGGCCTAGCGTGGATTCGTGGGCTAAACCGCTCAAGCATGAGGATCTGGCCCGCCTCGTTCGCACCTTCATGTGCCACGTGAAGTCCAATTCATGGTCCGCTCAGGATCTTGAGCGCCGACTCGCTGGGGAGATGAGCGAGCTCGACGGCTTTCGCACTCGACTATTTCTGTCGTGCTACTGGCCGATACACGAAGAGTGGCAACGTCGTCTGAAGGCGGAGGAGAGTGTCGACTTCGAGGACATGCTCCTGCAAGCGGCAGATCTGTTGGAAGATGGGGGCGTCAGTCTGCCGTACGAGCTCATTCTGGTTGATGAGTTCCAGGACTCCAGTCAGGCTCGCGCCCGGTTTATCAGGGGGCTTCTCAAGGAGCCAGGCCGCTACCTATTGGCTGTCGGCGATGACTGGCAGTCGATCAACCGTTTCGCTGGCGCGGACGTGTCCGTCATGAACCAGTTCTCTAGGTGGTTCGGTCGTGGTCCGCAGCTCGGCTTGACCACCACGTATCGCTGTTCACAAGAGATCTGTGACGTTGCCCGGAGATTCGTCTCGAAGAATCCCGTCCAATTCGATAAGGCTATGAGGTCGGTGGCAACCTCGCCGGGTCGGCCAGTGACGGTGGTCTCGACCGAAGACGAGCATCGTGCCGTCGAGCAGATTCTCAACCGACTGTCTGCGGAGGTCATCGCCAGTTCTCTTCGTGGCGAACGCTCCGGAGCAACGACCGTGAATGTACTTGGTCGCTATTGGTTTCAGCGAGAAGCACTGCCGAGGCGGAAGTGGGAGGGCCTGGACGTCACGTTCAAGACCGTTCACGGATCCAAGGGGCTTGAAGCCGATGTCGTCATAATCCTGGGTATGTCGGCGGGTGCGTTTGGCTTCCCGTCGAATATCAACGATGATCCCGTTCTGGAATTGGCCATGCCGACACCCGACATCTACCCCCACGCCGAAGAGCGCCGACTGTTCTACGTCGCACTCACCCGCGCACGACGAGGAGTCTTCATTCTCGCTTCGCTGGCACAGCCTTCTCCTTTTGTGGTCGAGCTCCTTTCGGACCCCAAGGTGGTTGTGGAGTCCCCCGGCGGCAGTTCCATCATCGTGTGCCCATCGTGCAGGAAGGGAACGCTGATGGAACGCCACGGACCTTACGATCCATTTCTGGCATGCACCATGTTTCCAGCCTGTCACCACAAGAGCAAGGTCGCATGTCCGGACTGTGGCACCGGAACTCTCGTGCATCGATCGGGGCCCTACGGATTCTTCATCGGGTGCAGTAGTTACCCTGTGTGCGGTCACAAAGCGAAATTCAACGCGAAACACCCGTCCTAGTCCGAGGTGGCAATTACATTAGTTGGCGAGTTCCAACGATAATTCATCCACCTCGAGAATGATTTCGACGACGTTGTACGCAACTGGTGGTTCTGTCAGAATGCGGGGCGGGGACGGAGTGGCATCGATGCGAACCACGGATCGGTGTACCGCGACGTACGAAGAGGGTGGATCACGGTCGTCTCGGTCGACCAAAAAGCGCAGACCCTGGTATAGAAATGTAGGAACACGCCGAGGTCTTGTGGATATATTTCGGTTCGTCAATCCATTGTCTTCGTGTTCCTTCGTGAACTTCTCGCGGCTCCAAGTACCCGATCGACGCTCTCGCACCGGGCAGAACTCTCACTCGGTCCCTTATTCGGAGGCGAACCTGGGTGCGTCCGTACGACCGCGACGAGTGACGCCTGCTCGCCATTTTGGACCCGAGGCACGACGGCGCTAACTTGCTCAAGGACTCCAGCCGCGCGGACTCAGAACCAATCGAGGGTCTGGCCGTGGGCTCCCGCGAGGGCTACGGCAACACCGTCACGGGCGAGCACGAATCGTGTGGGGCTGTTGTCGCGGGGTACGTCGATCGCCCTCTCTAGTGGAGAGACGCCGCCCGCTTCGTTCGAGATCCAGGTGGCGCGAAGGGAGCGCACTTGATTGATGAACTCATGTCGTCGATCATCATCGAGGTAGACCAGAACGGCACTGTGAAAGATGACGAGCGTCGCGTCGTCGGGGGCCCTATTCGCCACTTCGGTGAGTCGTTCGACGAGGTCTCCCTCGAAGAGAATGGGAGGGTTCGATTTAGCGATGTCAATCGCTGCCTTCAGTCTGGTGAGACGATACTCCTGTTCGGGCCACACGAGGGCCTGCAGCCACCTCATTGACGAATCGTCACGAACGTCCAGTGGATTCAGGTCAATCCCTGCTCGCCACACGATAGTGGGCAGCGAATTTGGTAATGGAGGTTCTCCTCGAGTGGTGCAGTGAATCGACACGTCGCTGACACCGTCCTTCGGATCGACTCGGTGCGCAGCGTCATAGAGGTAGCTGTACTTGTCCGGGTAGAGACACAGGCCGGCCGAGGCGCCAACTTCGAGGAGCGCCAATGGTTGGGGGAGGCTGGCGAGGATGGGAAGAATGACTGCGCACCGGCCCGGCTCATTCGTTTGAGTCCTTTGGTTGAGTGCGACATCAGCAACGTCGAGCCAATTGTTCACTAGGAAGTCGCGGAACTCCGCGTAGGGGCCGGGGTTGACTCCGAGAAAGCGGGACGCCGCGAAAATCAAGTTCGGTTGCTGACTTCGCCGCGGAAGTTGTTCAATCAGCGCGAGGACGTCGCCATCGCGCGATATCGAACTCGCCCACTCGAAGTAGGTCGGTGAGTATCCTTTGACCTCGTACTCGGAGAAGTCCGCATACGTCTTTGCGCTGCCCACACTTCGAGACTAGTTTTCCGAGTCTCGGACGTTTCCGTTCAGAGGAATTATCCATCGTTAAGAGTTCGGTGACGCCTTACTCGTCCTCCGCGCGGGACCTCAATGTACTCTGGGGGAATGACGATTGACAACGACGAGGACCTCGACGGTCTCAGTCGCGCGGGACGCGTCGTCGCGGAAGCTCGCGACGCCATGCTCGCCGCCGTGAGCCCCGGGGTCACCACCGGGGAACTCGACGCAATTGGCCGCGAGGTCTTTCGACGCCACGGAGCACGGTCGGCGCCGAAGATCACCTACAACTTTCCTGCGTCCACGTGCATCAGCGTGAACGATGAGGCCGCCCACGGGATCCCGTCGAAGCATCGGACCCTTCGCCAAGGAGACCTCGTCAATATTGACGTCTCGGCGGAATTGGATGGCTACTGGTCCGACACGGGTATGAGTACTTCGGTGGGCGCCGCGACGCCGTTAGCGAGGCGGCTTCTTTCGGCCACGCGACTGGCTCAGCGCGACGCCATGATCGCCGCGCGAGCGGGCAACAGACTCCGCGACGTGGGACGGGCCGTGCAGGGGCGGGCTCGACGACATGGATTCTGTGTGATCAGGAACCTCTATGGTCACGGTATCGGACGCGCGCTGCACGAAGAGCCTTCGGTGCCCAGCACTGACGATCGTCAACCTTTGCGCTTATGGGAAGGGCTGGTGTTGGCGGTGGAGCCCTTTCTTTCGGTATCCGCTCACTACGTCGTCGACGACGCCGACGGCTGGACCTTGCGAACCGACGACGGCAGTCTCGTCGCACAATTCGAACACACGATGGTTGTCACCAATGGAGAACCCGTCGTTTTGACGCTGTGAGGAACTTGATTCACTCTTCGGCGTCGACGCGGCCTGCGTTCGCCGGCACAATTACGACGTCGAGTCCCGGTTCGACGTGACGCGAAGCCCAGGTGGGCGTCATCGTACTCATCACCTGAGAGGGGTGATGTTCGGACCAGCCGTCGAATGGTCTTTGAGAACGTCCGTGGTCGAAGACACGAGAAACGTGGGAATTGAACAGCGCCCACCACGTTCGCTCCTCTTCTCACTTGGTGGGAGGCCGCCGGTGCACCTCTCGACGAGACGTGGGCGGTCGTGCCCTTCCTCGGCGGTAGTGGAGTGGATTCTTCCGACCCCGGCTCGCGTCGAGCGACGCGGACGGAGGTTCGACGGAGTGGACCCACGGACTTCAAATTTGTGAATGGTGTTGTCCGCTGAGTTCTGCCAAAATGGAGGAATGAGTGAACTCACATTCTCTGACTCCATCGTGATTGCCGCTAGTCGCGAGAACCTCTACGACATGATCTCGGATGTCACGCGGATGGGTGAATTCAGCCCCGTGTGTCGCGAGTGCTGGTGGGACGAGGACGGTGGGCCCGACGTCGGTGCGTGGTTCACCGGTCGCAATGTGACTACCGAACGTATCTGGGAAACTCGCTCGCAAGTCGTCGTTGCGGACCCGGGGGTGGAGTTCGCCTTCATGGTGGGGGGTACGTGGATCCGGTGGGGTTACCGCTTCGCCGACGTCGACGGAGGCACCCTGGTGACGGAATCGTGGGATTTCCTCCCCGACGGCGTCGCTCGTTTCGCCGAGCGTTTCGGCGATGACGCGCCCGCCCAGATCGAGGATCGGCGCCGAGCGGCGCACGAGGGTATCCCTTCGACCCTCGCCGCTATCAAGCGTGTCGCCGAATCGAGCTGACTCTCTTCGCGTACTGTCGGGTTCACGGAGTGCCGCAGCGTCAATGGTCGCGTCGCCGACCTCGCGGTGGGTGGTCACGAGATCCGAGTCGTCCGACGACCCGACCTCGGGCCCGCGACGAACGAATGAACCGTTCGGTGCTGAGTGCGCGAGGCGTGACCGGTCCCGCGATGCGAAATCCCTCGAGGGCGACGCCCCGCGCCGCGCCGAGACGCACTGCGTCCGTGACACCGGCGCGAGAGTTGGCAGAGAGTGGGGCTGGACGAGTGAGGGGGCACTCATGGTGGAGTGTCGTCAACCGTCCCCGGTGGACGCCACTGCACTGAGGCCGCGCGTCGAGCGCTGACATAGTGGTTCGAGACGAACCACCGTGCCGAGTCGTAGAGCGCTTGCGCCGCGGGACGTGACACGTAGCCGAGTTCCTCGCGCGCCCGAGCGTCGTCGAAGGTCATTTTGGTCATCGACATCTGGGCGGCCTCCAAGGGTACGTGGGGTTCACGGTGCAAGAGCCGTCCTTCGAGGAATTGCGACGAGTATCCCGCGATCATCGAGAACGCCGAAGGGAAGCGACGCTGGGCGCTCGGTAGTCCCGTCACCGTCGCTAACGTCTCGAGGAGTTGGGCCATGGTGATGTTGTCACCACCACAAATGTAACTACGGCCCTGTCGGCCGCGCTCGAGGGCGAGGAGGTGGCCCTCGGCGAGATCGTCGACGTGCGCGACGTTCATCGAGGTGTCGACATAACCCGGCATCCGTCCATTGAGGAAATCGAGGACGACTTTGCCCGACGGCGTGGGTCGGTGATCGAAGGGCCCCTGCGGCATCGTCGGTAGAACGAGGACGACGGGAGCTCCCTGGGCCGCCAGGCGGAGCACTTCGTGCTCGGCCACGTACTTGGTTCGTTTGTAGTCCCCGTAGAGGTGTGCGAGGTCCGCGACGTCGTCCTCGTTCGCCGGGCGACCAGCCGTGGTCGACCCCAAGCCCAAAGTGGCGACGGTCGAGGTGTAGACGATCCGCTCCACCCCCGCCTCGGCGGCGCGACGTACGACGTGTTGCGTGCCGTGAACATTGACCGTGGAGAAGCTGGAGGGATCCGGGGCCCAGAAGCCGAATTTGGCCGCCAGGTGAAAGCAGTAGCGTGTCCCGTCGAACACCCCGTCAAGTTGGCGCTCATCGGTGACGTCGACTTCTCGGCGTTCCACGGCGAGGTCGTCGAGGTTGCTCGTCACGGCTCCCGGTTCGATGAGGGCCACGACTTCGACGCCACGACGCAGCAGCGCCCTCGTCACCGCCGACCCGATGAAGCCCGTTGCGCCGGTGACCACGACGCGATCGCCCGGGTGGAGTTGGCACTTCATGACGAGACCGGACGAGAGTCCGAGTTCGCGCCGACGCCGCGCCGGGTGCGCTTGAGTGCACCGCGCGCCATGGACACGCCAAACTCGCGGAGCCACGCGCTGCTGTGTTCGGCGTCGGAGAGCAGCTCGTCGAGAGCGTCGACGACGTAATCGATCTCCGTCTCGGAGGCGATGAGCGGCGGGAGCAATTTGATGATGTTCACGTTGTCGGCCGCGACTTGGGTGAGTATTCCGTAGCGATGAAAGAGTGGGACCACTATCGTCTGGGAGAACATGGCGGGTCGCGCCGCCTCGACCGCTCGCCAGCGCAGTCGCGCGCTGCGCGAGGAGGGTTCCCCGAACTCGATACCGATCATCTGTCCGCGTCCTCGAATCTCGTGGAGGTACTCGTGTCGGTGTGCGAGTGCGCCAAGTTTGGATCGCCAGAGTTCACCCATCGCCGCGGCGTGGCCGATGACGCCGTCGTCGTCGATCACGCTCAGGGTGGCTAATCCCGCCACCATGGCGAGTTGGTTCCCCTTGAAGGTGGTCGAATGCACCATGGCGCGGTCCATCGAACCGTAGACGCTGCGTAGAATCCGCTCGCTCGTCAACATGGCCCCCACTGGCACGTACCCACCGGAGAGGGCCTTGGACACCGTGATGATGTCGGGGGTGAGGCCGTAGTGTTCGAAGGCGTAGAACGAACCGGTGCGCCCGAGTCCGGTCTGGACCTCGTCACAGATGAGCAGGGCCCCGGCTCCGTGCACCGCTTGTTGGACGTCGCGCCAGCGCTCGGTGTCGAGTTCGTAGACACCCTTGCCCTGGATCGGTTCGACGATGAAGGCCGCCACGTCGCCGCGATGAAGTTCTCGTCGCAGCGCCGCCACGTCGCCGAAGGGAATCTCGGTGGTGTCGGGTAAGAGTGACCCGAAACCGTTTCGGAACTCCGCCGAACCATTGAGCGACAGTGCCCCGGTCGTGAGACCGTGGAAGGCGTGCGACGCGTAGATGATTCGTCCACGTCGGGTGCTCGCGCGGGCGAACTTGATGGCCGCCTCGACCGCCTCCGCGCCGGAATTACAAAAGACCGCGCGCTCGATACCCTCGGGGCTGCGCGTCACGAGGGCTTCGCCCAAGAGTCCGGGCAGCAACGCACAGTCCATCTGCACCATATTGGGCAGGTCGGCGGTAATCGCCTGGTGCAGGGCATCCTTGAGGACCGGGTGAGATCGTCCCAGGGCGAAGACCCCGAAACCGCTCAACATGTCCAAGTAGCGTCGACCCTCGTCGTCGAAGAGATAGCAACCCTCGGCCCGCTCGTAGAAGCGATCGAATCCCAGGGTCTTGACCACTTTGGCCAGTTGCGGGTTGAGGTAGGCCTCGTGGAGTACGAAATTATCGCCGTGGCGCTCCCGGAGGAGCGCGGGGAGGTCGAAGGCCATGGTCTTCCTTTCGCCGTTGCGCCCAATCTAGAGGCACGCGGTCAACATCATCGTCGCGACGATGTCCGAGGGCGCCTCGTAGTCTTGTGCCGTGGTCGTCCTTTTCGCACTCCTGGCTGCGCTGGCCAACGCGTTGGCGAGCGTCTGTCAGCGCCTCGGGGTTGAGGACGCCCCGGATTCCCGGGGTCCGTCACTGGGACTCATCCGCCATATGCTGCGACGCCGGATATGGGTTCTGGGCTTTGTCATCATGGCTCTGGCCTACGCAGCGCAGAGCGTCGCGCTGCACCTGGGTTCTCTCAACGAGGTCCAGCCACTGATGGTCAGCGAACTCATCATGGTGGTACTGATCCTGTGGCTCTGGTACGACACGGCGTTGCGGTGGCGCGACTTGGCGGCGGCCCTGGCCACCGCCGTGGGTCTCGGTGCGTTCTTGGCGGTCGCCGCGCCGTCGACAGGTACGTACGTCCCCGACAACGCTCGATGGTTGGTCGTGGGCTCGGTGGTCGTTGTCGCAGTGGTGGTCTTCGTCGTTCTCGCCAGCCGTGGTCCGGGTTGGTGGCGAGCACTCTCATTGGGTGCCGGGGCGTCCACCGGTTTCGCCTTCCTCGCCGCGATCACCAAATCAACGACCGATGTCGCACTGAGGGGATGGTCGCCTCTTCTGAGCTCCTGGCAGCTCTACGTGCTGTGTGCGTTCGGCCTGACGTCGTTCGTCATCATGCAGAGTGCCTTTCACGTCGGACCGTTCGCCGCGTCGCAGTCCGGTTTGATCCTCTTGAATCCGCTGGTCTCATTGGTCATCGGACGGGTCCTGTTCCACGAGACCTTGCGCACGGGACCCGTGGCGCTGACGCTGGAGGTGGTGGCACTGGTCCTGATGGTCCTCGGCGTCGTGGGTCTGTCCACGTCCTCCTTGATCGCCACGGTGCACGACGACGCTCCGGACGCTCATCTGCTGCGCGGTCGTGGACGTTTTGCCCGTTGGGGCCGATCACGCCGAAGGGCCGACTACGTCGCCGAGAGTTAGCCGAGTGATCTTCTCGACCCGTCGGTAGTGTGGGGCATGGCCGAGACCGCTCGACACGTGGCTCGAGTGCCCGACGACCGTCCGATCCGCGTCGCGATCGTCGGTCTAGGTCGAATCTACGACCTGAACAAGCTGGCCTACGTCGACAATGATGACGTGGACGTCGTGGCGCTCGTCGATTCGAGCGCGGCGCGGCGTGATCAGCGCCAAACCGACTGGCCCGGAGCGCGCACCTTCTCGAGCGTCGACGAGTTAGTGAAGAGTGGTGTCGTGATCGACGCGGTGGAAGTGCTCCTGCCCATCGTCGCGCACGAGGTGGGCGTGCTCAAGTGCCTCGGCGCAGGGTGGCACGTCAATCTACAAAAGCCGATCGCCAACGACCTCGCCGGCGCGGAGCGCATTCGTGAGGCGGCCGACTCGGCCGACCGCTGCGTACGGGTGATGGAGAACTACCTTTTCTATCCGCCCCTCCAGCGACTCAAGGAGATCGTCGACTCGCGACAGCTGGGTGAGATCAGCACCTATCACATGAAGATGGTCGCCAGCGGACTCGGGGGTTGGGAGGTGCCCGGCGATACCTACGAACGCCAGTTCGAGCAGATGCGAAGGGGCCGCGGCGCACTTTTCTTCGATGACGGGTGGCACAAACTCTCCACGGCGCTCTGGTTGTTCGGGCCGGTGCGAGAGGTACGCGCGTGGATCGGCACCACCGAAGTATTCCCGGGAATCGATATCGACGCCCCCACCACGGTCGCCTGGGAGCACGTGAGCGGAGTGCGTGGCGTGTGGGATATCACCTTGGCGGTCGATATGTTCCTGCGTTCGGACTACTACACGAATGACGAACGTTGGGAGGTCACGGGTCGTCGCGGTTTCGCTCGAGTGAATCGTTGTACCGGGCGTGGACTACAACAACCCAGCCTCGAGGTCTACCTCGATGGCGAGATGCGCTCGTTCCACGCATTGGATGACGACTGGGCCAGCAGTTTTCTTAGGTCGGGACGGCACTGGCTGGGCTGGTTGCGCGCCCCAGAGGGACCCCTGAATTGGGGAGTGGAGGAGGCGATCGACGTTCTACGCTTTGCGCTGGGTGCCTACGAGAGTAGTTCTCGCGGGGGCGTGGGCGTCGACCCTCGTCGCAGTGACGTCGGGTCACGAGGACCTTGACTCACCACCTCGATGACTCGACGGCAGTTTGATCACGCGGCGCTCGCGACGAAGAGAGGTTCGCCATGAGTCGACGCTCGTACACTTTTCCCATGACTGATTTCTCCCGTGGGCGCGACGTCGACACGAACTTCCCTTCGCGTCGAGTCGACGCTCCCACGATTGGTGACGCGTGGCTGAGGATCGGTCGGGTCATCATGGACGCCGGTACCGAAAGTACCTACGATGGTCGCACGATTCGCGAGGTCCTCCTGGCGACGTTGGTGGTGGATCGGCCCCGGAGCGACGACGAGGTGGTGACGCGATACGCCAATGCGCAGCGCCTCGCCTGGATGCACGAGAACTTCACTCGCCACGATCGCGTCGTCGAGTTGGGTGACGCGGACAGTTACGCCACTCGCTTACGCGATTACGACCACTCTGGCCGCGATCAAGTCCAATGGGTGATCAATCGACTGAAGACCGATCCGCTATCGAGATCGGCGACGATCACGACCTTTCAACCACTGTCCGACACCAGCTATATCCCCTGCGTGAGCTTGTTGGACTTCTTCTTGGTCGACGACGCGCTGCATCTCGCGTGCTACGCGCACAGCGTCGACTTCGGGGCGAAAGGCTACGGCAACCTCGTGGAATTGGCGAGTCTCCAGGAGGAAGTCGCTCGAGAGGTCCACGGCCCCGTCGGTACCTTGACCTTATTCGTCAAGTCGGCCCACGTCTACGAGAGCGACTTCGCGTACATGGCTGCAGTACTGGCGGCCCAGCACGAACCAGGACGAGTCCCCCACCACACTCCGTGACCGACGCGGCGTAGCGAGGAGCACCTCGTCACTCGTCGAGGACCCCTCGGCGAGGTGATCGACGAGATTCGCCTACGCGGTGACGGCCGTGACGGCCTCGAATGTGGCGTCGTCCAGGGTGACGTTCGAGGCCTGAAGGTTCTCCTCGAGATGGGCCACCTTGGACGTCCCGGGAATGGGCATGATGACGGGCGACCGGCGCAACAACCACGCCAGTGACAGTTGCGCGACCGTCACGCCCTGGGAGGTCGCCAGAGCGTGCAACGGTCCGCCACTTCGGGCCAGGTCACCGGCCGCGATGGGGAACCACGGAATGAAACCAATTCCTTGTTGGTCGCAAAAGTCGAGGACGTCCTCGCTCTCGCGGTTGGTCACGTTGTAGAGGTTCTGCACGGTCGAGATCGCCACGATGTCTTGGGCCACCTTGATCTCGTCGACGGAGACTTGAGAGAGACCCACCGCCCGTACCTTGCCTTCGTCGAGCAGCGCCCGCAGGAGGCCAAACTGTTCCTCGCTCGGAACCGTCGGATCGATGCGATGCAGCTGGAATAGGTCCAGGGATTCTTGGCCCAGTCGGCGAAGCGACAGCTCACACTCTTGGCGCAGGTAGTCGGGGCGACCACACGGCACCCAGGCGTCGGGGCCGGTACGTAGGAGGCCAGCCTTGGTGGCGATCTTTACGTTGCCGTAGGGGTGCAGGGCCTGCGCGATGAGTTCTTCCGAGACACTGGGTCCATACGAGTCGGCGGTATCGATGAAGTCGACGCCCAATTCGACGGCGCGTCGTAGTACGCCGAGGCATTCGTCGCGGTCCTGGGGGTAGCCCCAGACACCCGGTCCAGTGATGCGCATGGCGCCGTAGCCGAGGCGATTGACCGTCTGATGGGCGTACGTGAAAGTTGTGGGGTTGGACATGGACGGCCTCGTCGCTCTTTTGTGGCAGGGATTGAGTCAGTTTACGCGCGCCCCCGCGCAGCTGATCACTCGCGCTTGCGCGGGGACGTCGCCCCGACGGGGCGGCCTACGAGGGACTCACCAATCGTGCATCGTCCCGTCCGCGAGACGATTGTAGGGAAGATACGCCTGCGCGTAAGGATATTTTCCGGCCTCGTCGACGTTGAGGTCGACGCCGAGGCCCGGTGCGTCACCCGGGTGCAACATGCCGTCACGCCACGTGAACGTTTGTTCAAAGACCTCATTGGTCCTCGCGCCGTGCACCATATATTCCTGAATGCCGAAGTTGTGGATGGCCAGACCTAGGTGCATCGCGGCGGCCATCCCCACCGGGGAGATGTCCGTCGGGCCGTGCATCCCCGACTTGATCTGGTACTGCGCGGCGGATTCGAGGAGCTTCTTCAACTGCGTGATGCCACCCGCGTGCGTGACGGAACTTCGGACGTAGTCAATGAGTTGTTCGCGGAGGAGGAGTTGGTAATCCCAGACCGTGTTGAATATCTCGCCAATCGCTAACGGGGTCGTCGTGTGCCGTCGTACCAGGCGCAACGCCTCCTGATTCTCCGCGGGGGTGCAATCTTCGAGCCAGAAGAGGTCGTAGGGCTCGAGCGACTTGCCCAGCGTGGCCGCTTGGATGGGAGTCATGCGGTGGTGTCCGTCGTGCAACAGGGGAAGCTCGGGGCCGAATTCATTTCGCACCGCCTCGAACACCGTGGGGAGGTGGCGCAGGTAACTTCGGGTGTCCCAGTCCTCTTGGACCGGCTGGGCTCCGCGCTGGGCGGGTTCGTGGTCGTAGCGAACGCCCGCATTGCCCGCCGAGGTCGCGTTCGAAGCGATGCCGTAGATGGCCTTGAGCCCCGGAACACCGCTCTGGACGCGGATAGCGCGAAAGCCCTGGGCCCGGTGCTCGAGGATGCTCTCGAAGAGCTCCGCGTTCGTGCGCCCCGACGCGTGACCGTACGCCAGGAGGCCTTCTCGTGACGCTCCTCCTAGGAGTTGGTAGAGGGGCATGCCGGCGGACTTGGCCTTGATGTCCCACAGGGCCACGTCCACGGCGGCGATGGCGGCCATCGTGACCGGCCCACGTCGCCAGTAGGCGCTGCGATAGAGGAATTGCCACGTGTCTTCGATGTTGCGCTCATCGCGACCGATGAGAAGTTGGACCACGTGGTCGCGAAGGTAACTCACCACGGCCAATTCGCGACCGTTGAGTGTCGCGTCGCCGAGGCCAATCACGCCGTCGGTGGTGGTGAGCTTGAGTGTGACAAAATTCCGGTCGGGACTCGTGACGATGACGTCGGCGGCGAGAATGCTCATTTCAGTTTGCTCCTAAGGTCGGGGTAATCGTGGGAGAGTTGCGCTTATCGCGGTGGTGCCGAGTTCGTCGACGAGTTGTGCGACCCGCTGGACGAAGTCCGGGTACTCGCGCAAGTGGGGATCGACGAGTTCGACGAGATCCGCCACGGGCGTCGCCGACGTCGTGAGGATCGAGATTACGGCGGGCGCCTCAGCGTCGGACAACACGCCACCGACGCGCACGTGTCGCACCCACGTCGACAAGACCACGGCGCCCGCGGGGCAATCGCGTCCCGCGCGAAGTTCGGCGACAATGACTGGCGCGACGCGCGTCCGTAATTTCATGACGCCGTCGGTGGCGATCTGCTCGAGTTCGTAACTGATGCGGGCGTTCGCAAAACGTTCCAAGAGTTGGTGGCAGTACGCGTCGAGCTCGAGTTCGACGCTTAGGTGATGTCGGGCGCTACTCCAGAAGGCGAGGACCCACTCACGACACCGCGAGTCGCTGATCGCCTCGGCCACGGTGCGGTGGCCCGCGGCGAGGCCGAGGACGGCGAGAAGACTGTGCGCGCCATTGAGGAGCCAGAGTTTGCGCCTCTCGTAGGGACCCACGTCCTCGACGAACAGCGCTCCCGCGCTCTCCCACTGTGGCCGACCCTCGGGAAACTCTCCCGCGATGACCCAGCTGGCGAAGGGTTCGGTGACGACCGGGGCGGCGTCGATCCAACCGGTCGCGCGGGTCACCGTGTCGAGGTCGTCCGAAGTGGTGCGCGGCGTGATGCGGTCGACGCTGGAGGACGCGAAGAACACGTTCTGGTCGATCCAGGCGTCGAGCGACGGCGAGACGAGTTGCGCGAGTTGGTGCAGACCTCGTTCGAGAACCCATCCGTTGCGGGGCAAGTTATCGCACGGCACGATGGACAGGGGGCCTCCCAGCGAGCGTCGTCGTGCTTCGAGACCCAAGAGGAGACGTCCCGGCACCGTGGCGATGGCGGGGGCACCCAGGTGTTCTGCGAGGGTCGCGGCTCGCAGGGCAGAGATATCTCGATCAAGCTCCTCATCGCCGTCGAGGAGCCCGCCTTCGAGATCCATCCGGTACCCCGCTTCGGTCACGGTGGTAGTGATGATGACGATGTCGGGTCGTGATAGGACGTCGATGACCGCGCGAGCGTCCGCGCCGTCGTGGATCTCGACCAAGTTCGTCATTAGTTCGAAGCGGTCCCCGGACGCCGAACGTTCCACCAGCGTGTAGAGGCCGTCTTGGTGCTGCAGTGTCGCGGCGATACCCCTGCTACGTCCGGTGAACGCGCAGATGCCCCACTGCGCGGCGTCGGAGGAATGGGCGGTGAACCAGGCCTGGTGCGCTCGATGAAATGAGCCCAATCCGAAATGTGCGATGCGCGCCGGCGGGGCTGGTCGTGGCGAGGCGTCGAACCCACGCGTCAAGGTTCGAGGGATCGACGCGGTCATAGTTTGAAGGCTCGTCGCGGTGCCGAGTCGATGACCTCGACGATGATCCTCTTCGCCCGCGCCAGGGGGACGCGATGCTCGGCCACGAGTCGGGCCAGGTACGCGGCTTCGACGCGGCGCGCGACGTTGTGGCGAGCGGGGATCGAGCAGAAGGCGCGAGTGTCGTCGACGAAACCTCCGTAGCGAGAGAAACCGGCCGTCTCAGTGACCGCACTACGGAAACGCATGAGGGCATCGGGGGCGTCCAAGAACCACCAGGGCGATCCCAGGAAGACGCTCGGATAGAAACCGGCGAGCGGAGCAAGTTCTCGCGAGAAGGTGCTTTCGTCGAGGGTGAAAAGTACGAGGTGGAACCCGGGCGCAGTTCCGAAATCGCGGAGCAGCGGACGCAGCGACGCGGTGAAGTCGACCGCGATAGGGATATCGTGTCCCGTATCGGGTCCGAAACGCTCATACGTCCCCGAATGGTGATTGCGCAGTGAGCCGGGATGTACGGTCATTACCAGGCCGTCGTCCACGCTCATGCGTGCCATCTCGTAGAGCATGTGTGCTTCGAACGCGTCGCGGTCCTCCGGGGACCCGTCACCGTGGCGAAGTCGCTCGAATATGTGAGCGGCCTCGGACGCATCGAGCCGCAGGCTTAATGCGGTCCGCACGCCGTGATCGGCCGCGACGGCTCCCGCGTCGATGAAGGCGAGGCGACGATTGGCCAGTGCGGTGAGGTAGCCGTCGTAGCCACCTCGACCCTCTCCCGCCTCGTCGATGAGCCGCTCGACCCGGGTCGCGAAGTGCGCGGTGTGCGCGTCGATGTACGCGTCCGGGCGAAAGGTGGGCACGATGCGAGTCATAATGGTCGCGTCATTACGTAAATCGTGGTGCGCTCGTAGATCATCGAGGGGGTCGTCGGTGGTCGCCAGGACTTCGATGTTGAACGAGGCCAGAAGGGCCTGGGGCAAGAAACTCTCCTCCGCGAGTCGCGTCGCGATTCGATCGTAGAGACGTGTCGCATTGCCAGGACCGGGGGTCTCAGCGATGCCGAAGAGTTCGTGCAACTCGGCGGTGAGCCACATCCCCGAAGCGGTCCCGTCAAAGACGGGCCACGCATCGCAGAACTGGCGCCAAATTTCGCGCGGGTCGCGCGAGCTGTCTCCCATTCCCAGGGATTCGAGGGACGAACCGTTCGCGTGCAGCAGTCGCGTGACGTAGTGATCCGGTGACACCAGGAGCTCCGAGGGGGTATCCCAGGGTCGGTTGGTGGAGATCAACGTCGCGCTGACGTGACCGTGGGGTGAAACGATGGGGAGGTCTTCGACGCACGCCAGTAACTCTCGAGCGATTTCGCGGGTGGCGGGGTCCGCGGGGAGCAGTCGGTCGGGGTGCGGCGCAGGGTCGGAGCGGTCGTTCACAGCACTACGACGTCCGCGGGGTCGCGGGCGAGACCCTCGACGCGTTCAGCGGCCTCGAGTCGCCGGCGAATCGCAGCGCCGTGGTAATGAGGCGACCTGGTCGTCGCCGACCTCCCGGATAGGTTGTCAACTCGTCACTCTCCAGCTCGAACGTACCCCACGACCATAGGTCCCGCGCCACTCGCGGGCAAACCTCCGTCGTCGCCACGGACGCGTGGTCCTCGCCGGGCGGCGCGAACGGGCGGGGCGAGCAACGTTTCGACGGTGTGCCCCACGTCGGTCGACGCGCACGCGCCTAACGAGCGAAACCGCGTCCCAATGGCCCGATCACAGTGCCAGCTCGAACACGAACTCCTCGTGGTTCGCACGTGGTCCCTGCGGGAGGGTTTGATGGAAACCAAGCCTGTGCACGACGCCGAGTGAACCGATGTTGTTCGGTGCGACGGTGGCGAACACGACACTGGTACCTTGCCCGCGCGCCCACTCCACGAGGCCCTGCGCCGATTCCGCAGCGTACCCCCGCCGGCGATACGGCGCGAAAATGGTGTAACCGATCTCCGCGCGACCCACGTCCTGGGGGGCGCCGTGAAATCCACAATGCCCCAGCACCTCACCGTCGGACTTGCGAACGATGGCGCGAACGAACCATCCCGGATCCGACGGCCATTTTTGGCGCCCCTCGAGGTTCCGCGCGAGAAAGAGGTCGTTCACCGTGTCGAGGAAGTCGTCGGAGAAGGAGAATCCCTCGACTCTCGAGGCGGCCTGTGCGTCGCGCGCGCGCAACAATGCCAGTGAGGTGGATTGGAGGAGTACGAGACGAAGCCGCGGGGTTTCGATGGAGCCATCGTTAGCCATAGAATGGAATATATCCTCGAGGAGCGCGCCGCACGAAGGAGCGAGTTCCCACCCGCGAGAATGGATGTGAGTGAGAGCGGCGCGGCTGACGCGCTGAACCCTCTCGGTGCAGGGAGATCGTCCTGGGCATCGAGGACCGCTATCCGTGGCCACGGGCAGCTTCGCCGCGTCCGCAACCGTCGACGCACGATGGCCGATGTGGGTAATCCGGTCCCCCGCGGGGCGACGCCGACGTCGTTCGCCCGCTCGATTGAGTCGACGTCGACGTCGACGTCAGAATTCCGCCCAGTGTCGTGACGCGTCGTTTCGGGGATCGGTCTTGTTGTCGCGACGACGCATCACTACTGTGGGAACAATGGTGAGTGCTTGACGTTGGCGTCGGGGAGGTGCACGGTGGCGGAGTTGACGATCGATGGCGACGACGTGGTCCTGCGCATGTCGCGGCTCGAGAGGCTTGAATCGGTGCACGGCGACTTGCGGGTGCCCTTGTCCGCAATCCGTTCCATCGAGGTGTTAGAGGACGCCCACGAACCCGTGGATCGCGGTTTCAAAGTGGGTGAGCGCCTTCCGGGCGTCTCGGAGGTGGCCACGATTCACCGCGCGGGCAAGAGTATTTTCGCGGTCGTTCATCGCGATACGCCACGGGGCGTGCGACTGGTCCTCGACGGAGCGGCGAACGATGAGTGGATCGTCGGTTGCGCGGACCCCGAGGGAGTGAAGAATCGGATCGAGGGACACTAGGCCTGAAGGGCTGGGATTCCGCGGTGGGTCGTGGGGTCGAGCAGCGAGAGTCGCTCGACGCGTGCGCGTGCGCCCGATCGCGTCGTGAGACAATGTATGGGTGGAGTCACGAGTCATCCGACGGACCCGGGTGTCAGGGATTCCTGAAGTGATTCGACGTCGAGGTGCCATGTCCACGCGATGGACACGGGCGCGGGTGCGAAATCTTGGAGAGAGACGAGTGCGTCGTGCCTCGCGTGGTCCTCACTCCTTGGCGATCGTCGGCGCCGAGATGGACCGTGCGCTCACACCAGGCCGCTACACATCAGGACCTTGGCGTATTGGAGAATGATTGGGTTCACCGTTCGTTGCCGGGGGGGCGAATTGATCACGTCGGTTCGGTCCCCGTCGAGCGACGGTGGTGACGACACGGCACCGCCGCAGGCGTCGGGCACGTTCTCATTGGTGCAGCGCGGACTCGGCTTGGAGCGATTCGAACTCCGAGTGACGACAAGGGAGTATTTATCGGCGACTGGGTCTTCGCGACCGTCGAGGAAGGATCGAACGTAGTCTCGACGTCTAGTTGTGACTGTGAACGCGGTTCGCCCTTCACCATACCGACAACGGCGCTCAGTCAGCACGCGTGGACGTTACCCGTAACATCATTGTGGAGCGCGGCATTCGGGACAATCAATTGAGGGCAGATCGCGGGACAAAAGTCCTTGGTCGACGCGAGACCTGGACGAGGTCGTGGGGTCGTGCCCCTGGCAAGAGGACGAGGACGAAGCTATGAGAATCATCTTGATTCGCCACGGTGCCACGGAGTGGAGCGTCGCGTCTCGACACACCGGGTTGACCGATCTACCTCTGACGGCCTTGGGCGAGGAACAGGCATCGTCGGCCGCTCGGGTTCTGCGCGCGCTCGTGCCGCACGTGGACGAACCCGTCCGGAACTTTTCGAGTCCCCTGCGTCGTTCATTGCAGACGGCGGTCATCGTGTGCGGCAGCGGCGCCGTGATCGTCGAGGATTCGAGATTGCGCGAGTTCCATTACGGGGACTACGAGGGCTTGACGACCGCGGAGATACGCGACAGTCGCCCCGGCTGGGATATCTGGCGAGACGGATGTCCCAACGGCGAGACCGCCGAGGAAGTAGGCGAACGGGTGGACTCCTTCTTGTCGTCGCTGGAGGGAGCGCACGGAACGAGTGTGGTGTTCTCTCACGGCCACTTAATTCGAGTTCTCGCGGCGCGCGCGGTGGGTCTCTCGGCGGTCCAAGGAAGCATCTTCTCTCTCGAGACGGCGGCGATCTCAATCATTGAGGATCCGCGCGGCGAGCGCGAGATCAAGTTATGGAACCATGATCCCTCGCTTCACGATTCTTCGCGGCGAACCTTCGACGCTCCGGGGATTGATTCCTCCTCGCCAACCTACTGAAACGTAGGGCGCCGGCCGCGCACACGGGCGAAGCGATCGACGCCCAACCGCGGACGGCGAAACGTTGGTACTTCGTGGACGTCACCCCCGCATCGTCACCGTAGCGAGGGCGGACGGTCCTGGACGTCGGCGCCGCGCGCGTCTCTATACTTCAGTGAGAACCGAATTTGAGCATTGGGGGTCAGTGTTCGTCGTGGTGAGAATCAAGGAATGTGGTGACGACGCTTCGAAGTGAGGACCACGACCCCCCGCTTCTCGAGATTCTGCGGCGTGCCGGGGCGCACCCGATCGTACGAGGATTTCCCGAAGGCGCGATCGTGGTGTTCGATCACGAACTGCGCTACATCTGCGCGGGGGGCCAAGGTCTCGCGCTCGTTGGTTTGACCCGAGACTCGATGGAGGGCAAGACGATCTTCGAAATATTCTCGCCCGAGGTCGCCGCGGCGCTCGAGGAACCCTATTACCGAGTGCTCGGGGGGCACGACGAGACCGTCAACATCCACTTCGGCGAGCGAGCGTTCATCCACCGCGTCGCGCCACTCGCTGACGACAGCGGGGCCGTCGTCGCTGGGGTGGGATTTACCTTGGATATCACCGAACGGCATAATGCCGAAGCGGAGTTACGTGCCTCGGAAGCGGCACTGACGATCGAGCGACGTCGCCTCCGTGACGCGGAGTTGGTAGGTCACTCGGGATCGTGGGAGTGGGACGTTGTGTCGGGAATTATTACATGGTCCGACGGTCTGTTCGCTCTGCACGGTCTCGAGTCGGCGAGCATCCCCGGAGGTTACGAGGCCGCACTAGTGCGGGTGCACCCCGACGACCGTGCGATCGTTGACGCCGCGATGGAGTCGTGTCGACGAGACGAGCCGGTCCAATTCCGTTATCGTATCTTTCGCGCCACCGACGGGGAGATACGGTGGTTCGATTCTCGCGCGAGTGGGGTGTTCCACGAGGGCGTCCTTGTGCGCCTCCTCGGCTCCGTCGCGGACGTCACCGATCAGGTCAAGGCGCAGACCCAGGTCAGTGACACCAATACCTTCTTGGAGGCGGTCCTCACCGCGTCGCCGGATTACACGTTCATCACCGAGCTCGAGACGGGCCGTCTCGTGTACGGCTCTCGAGACCGGGATCTCCTGGGTTTTTCCAGCCAATTCCTCGTGTCCCTTGGTGCCGACGCCATCGAGACCCTCGTTCACCCCGACGACCAAGCGGGTCTGCGTGCTCTTAACAGTGGGGTCCGACGCCTCGAGGAGGGAGAAGTGCGTCATATTCGCTATCGTCTGCTCCACGCCGACGGTCAGTGGCACTGGTTCAGTCGCCACGTCGTACCTTTTCGTCGTAATGCGGCGGGCGACGTCGTCGAGGTGCTCGGAGTATTGCGCGACGTCACCGACGTCGTCATGGTCGAAGAGCGACTGGCGCACGCCGCACTTCACGATCCACTCACGGGTCTACCGAATCGGGCTCTGTTGATGGACCGCTTGGAGGCGGCGTTGGTTCGATCCGCGCGTGAGAGTCGTGAGGTTGCGGTCTTCTACTGCGACCTCGACGGATTCAAGAGTGTAAATGACACCGGGGGCCATAGCGTCGGCGACGCCGTCTTGGCCGAAGTGGCGCGCCGCTTGGTGGACGTGTTGCGCGCCGGCGACACCGTGGCTCGCGTGGGTGGCGACGAATTTGTTCTCGTCGTGGAACCCTGGAACCGACTCGTCGCTGAAGGAGACCCCACCCCCACGAACGAGGCGCGAGGGGAGCGCTCCTTCAGTCTCGAGGTTGCCGATCGCATCATCCGAACGATCGCGGAGCCCTTCGTCGTCGACGGAGTGTCCCACGAGGTGACGGTGAGTATCGGCGTGAACCTCCTTTCGCCAATGACGTTGGCGTCGTCGGGTGCTCGGCCGGCGATTTCTGCCGTGGAGAGAGCCGACGCCGCAATGTACGTGGCCAAGCGCCGGGGGAAGAACCAGGTCTACGTCGTCGGGACCGATGCACTGACGTCGTGACCGCGTCGTGGTCGCGCGGGGAGTGAATCGGGAGCGACGCGTAATCAGTCGTCGTCGACGCTGGACAACAAGATGTCCGCCAATCGCTCCAACGCCGGCAATGACCGGTCGAGCACTCGTTGGTCAGCGAGGGCGAGCTTGGAGAGGGCTTCCTCGAGGGCCTGAGTGCTCGCGGCCCGCTGCTCACGAATGAGCCGACGGCCCGTCGCGCTGACGCTGAGCAGGGTGCCGCGCCCGTCGAGTGGATCAGGTTCGCGCTCCACCAGTCCTAGCGCGTCGAGTGAATCGACCACCTTCGAGAGTGATGCGGGCGTGATTCGTTCCTGGCGAGCCAGTACGCCCATGCGAAGGGGCCCGCTCTGTTCGATGCGAAAGAGCACTGATGCTTGCGAGGGAGTGATCTGCGAGGACGCGCTGAATCTCAGGGCGCGGTAGATCCGTGCGACGGCGACGCGTAGCGTGACGGCGACGGAATTTTCTTGGGTGCGAGGAGAATCCGGCGTAGCAAGTGGCACGAAGCCACTATAGTGGTACTTAGTTACTTTTAACTAAGTACTTTCCTTATTTCGATGTCGATCTCTCAGGAGCCCCTCGTGTCCACCCCTACACCCCAGTTGCCCGGCACTCGCGGCGATAACTACAAATGGATCGCGCTGTCGAACACGACGCTGGGTATCCTGCTCGCGACGATCAACGGCTCGATCCTGCTCATCGCGCTGCCCAACATCTTTCGGGGCATCCACTTGAACCCGCTCGCGCCGTCCAATACGCCGTATTTCTTATGGATTTTGACCGGGTTCCTGCTCGTGACGTCGGTCCTCGTGGTCAGTTTTGGGCGAGTCGGCGACATCTTCGGCCGAGTGCGGATGTTCACCTTGGGCTTCGCCATCTTCACGGTCTTCTCGATTCTCCTCTCGGTGACATGGTTGAACGGAACCAGCGGCGCACTGTGGATCATCGCGATGCGCGTGGGCCAAGGAGTGGGTGGGGCGTTCTTGTTCGCGAACTCCAACGCCATCTTGACCGATGCGTTTCCCGCCAACGAGCGCGGGCTCGCCCTGGGAATTAACGGAGTGGCCGCCATCGGCGGCTCGTTCATGGGACTAGTGATCGGCGGTGTCCTCGCCCCGATCGAGTGGCGGCTCGTCTTCTTGGTGTCGGTCCCGGTGAGCCTGCTCGGGACCTTCTGGTCGTACATTAAGTTGCGCGACAACGGCGCGCGTACCCCCTCGACGATCGATTGGACCGGCAACTTCACCTTCGCCATAGGCCTGATCGCGATTCTGACGGGTATCGTCTACGGACTTCAACCCTACGGTGGTCACGCCATGGGCTGGACCAGCCCCTTCGTCCTCGCCTGTCTCATCGGCGGCGTCGCGGTGCTCGTAGCCTTCGTCGTCATCGAACGACGGGTCACTGATCCGATGTTCCAGCTGAGCCTCTTCAGTTCGCGCGGCTTCGCGATGGGTAACATGGCAACCCTGTGCCTATCGCTGGCTCGCGGGGGACTGCAATTCATCTTGATAATTTGGCTCCAAGGAATCTGGCTTCCCCAGCACGGCTACGACTTCGCTCGTACCCCACTGTGGGCGGGTATTTATATGATTCCCCTCACGATTGGCTTTCTCATCGCGGGACCGGTGTCGGGCCGCTTGGCGGACCGTCACGGCGCGCGCAACTTCGCTACGGTGGGACTGATACTGACCGGGGTCAGTCTGGTGGGCCTGCAAGCGATTCCCATCAATTTCCCCTACCCACTCTTCGCGTCACTGCTACTGCTCGTGGGCTTGTCGATGGGACTTTTCGCGGCGCCCAACTCCTCGGCGGTGATGAATTCATTACCAGCGAATCGTCGAGGAGCGGGTGGTGCGATGCTCAACACCTTCCAGAACTCCGCGTCAGTGCTGTCGATCGGCTTCTTCTTCACCGTGATCACGCTGGGTCTCTCGGCCACTTTGCCTAAATCCCTCCTGGTCGGGTTGACGCACCAGGGCGTCCCCCTGGCGCAGGCCACCACGATCAGCCACATCCCGGCAATCGGCAGTCTCTTCTCGGCATTCCTGGGAATCAATCCCATCCAGCAGTTACTCGGTCCCCAGATCCTGGCTCTGCCGGGAGTCCACGACAAGGTCCTCCTCGGTCACAGTTTCTTCCCGAGCATGATTGAATCACCATTCGCCAATGGACTGCACATGGCCTTCTTGGTCGCGGCGGCGTTGTGCTTCGTAGGGGCGGTCTTTTCCTGGTTGCGCGGACCGGGGGTCCAGCACCACAGCGCACCATTACGGGACGAGGTCGCCGAAGGTTACGCCTCGGTCGGTGACGTCGCGCTCGTGGAGGCCGGTGCGGGTGTCGAGGGAGAGTTCGTCGACGTCGTGCGCGACAACTCCTAGGTCGCCGCGCTCCACTCGACTCGCCGAGGTGGCCCGTCGTTCGGACGTTCGAGATGGGTTCTCGCCCGATCTCGGCCCGACGCGATTAAGGTCGAACTAGAGATCGCGACCACGTGGAGCGTCACGAGAAGGACCGCCGGTCCTTCCGTCGTGGCGAGCACGACGTGGTTCCCCGATGTGATCTCGACGCCGCCAACACTGACGACGCCGATCAGAGGAGTCCCCGTGGCCGAAAAATCACCGAATCAGCACAACGTTAAGAAGGTCGGCAAGTCGCTCAAGGAGAAGCGCAACGACAAGCACGCCAAGAAGGAGTCGAAGAAGGGTATCCTCGGCGACAAGAGCTAGAGGGTATTCGCCCCTGCCGCCGTTCAGGCGACGGTCGGCTCGCCGTCGTCGGCGACCATCTCGGCCCCGTACGACTGCCAGGCGGTCATGCCGCCCTCGAGATTGACCACGTCAAATCCCTGTTCGGTCAAAAACTGAGCGGCGCGCGCGGAGCGGCCCCCAGAGCGACAGACGCACACGATACGTCGCTCGTGCGCGAGGTCGTCCACGGCGTCGGGCACGGACGACAAGGGAATGTGTGTCGCGAGTGGTGAGTGTCCCGCGCGCCACTCGTCGTCCTCTCGGACGTCGAGCAGCACGGCGCCGCCGTCGAGAAGTTCCAGGGCCCGCGCGACGTCAATATTCTCCACTGGGGTCATTTTCTTCACCTTCCGAACGGACACTCGTTAGAGCATTCTTTTGTTTCCACCATAGACTTCACCCATGGCGACCGGTGAATTGATTTCGAGCATCACTACCAGCGAGTTGCTGGGCAGACTTGACGCTGACGACGCGTTGTACATGATCGACGTCCGAGAACCCGACGAGGTCGCGGACTGGCAGATTCCGGGAGTGCACAACATTCCTCTGGCGGCCCTGGAGAATTCGCTCGACGATGTTCCGGGCGACGCGAAGCTCGTACTCATTTGCGCGAAGGGAGCGCGCGCTCAATTGGGTGCGGAAATTCTCGCGCGTCACGCGATTCCCAGTGCGGTCCTGCACGGTGGTATGGGCGCGTGGGCGTCGACCTACGACCGCGTGACCGGTGACGTTGGTGGTGCCACCGTCGTACAGATTCGCCGTCGCGGAAAGGGCTGCCTCTCCTACGTAGTGGGTGCCGGGGCGACGTGCGTCGCCATCGACCCGTCGCTCGACGTGGAACAGTATCGCGACGTCGCGCGCGAGCACGGATGGGAGATTACTCACGTCCTCGACACTCATCTGCACGCCGACCACCTGTCGGGCGCGCGCGACCTCGTCGCCCAGTCGGGTGCGACACTGTTGCTGAGCGCATCGGACCCCTTTCACTTCGCGTTTGAGGCCCTGCGCGACGGGCGACGAATCGAACTCGCCCCCGACGTGTCCCTGACCGTCTCCGCGGTGAGCGTGCCGGGACATACCGAAGGGTCGACGATGTACCAACTCGGCGCGGCCGCGATCTTCACGGGTGACACGCTGTTCCTCGAGAGTGTGGGTCGACCAGATTTGGCGGACCAGGCCGAGGTGTTCGCCCACAATCTTTATCGGAGTCTCCACGAGCGCGTCTTGCCGTTGTCGGATACGACGACCGTCTTTCCCGCGCACTACGGCAGTGCGGTCGAGGTCCACGCTGATATCTTCGTCGCGCGGCCCCTAGGTGACTTACGTCATTCCCTGGCGGCACTGGCCATGAGCGAAGACGACTTCGTGGCCTGGGCGATGGCTAATGTCAAGGACCGTCCGCCGAATTATCAGCGGATCGTGCGCATCAACGAAGGCTCTGAGACGCTCAGTGCTGATGCGTTGGAAATGGAATTGGGTCCCAACCGTTGCGCGATTGCGTAGCGGTCTACTTCGGTGGCGCGATCGCCCCGTCGCGCACCACGACCCCCGCCGCACTGAGGGCGTCGCGAATCTCGTCGGCGATGGCGTACTGACCCGCGGCGCGTGCGGCGGTGCGAATCGTGTTGAGCGAGGTGGCGAGACGGTCGTGTGCGTCACGCAGCGCCCGCAACTCACCCTCGTCCACCACATTGATCGTGGGCGCGATCGTCGGTGCCAGGGCCTCGAAGGATCGCGCGCGGGCGCCGAGATCAGCGAGGGCGACCTCGCTGTCGCTGGGGAAGTCGCTGACCCGGCCATCCAGGCGCCAGTGGACTTCGCCCTTGCCCCGGACGGTCATCGTCATGGTGGCGAGTTCGATGATGGCCGCCGTGTGCTCGTCTATGCCGAGGACGCCGACCCCCCGGGGTAGTTGCTCTTCGAGGATTCGCAGTCGTCGTTCGCCGATATAGCAACGACTCGTGTCGTAGTCGCGACCCTCGGCGTTGTTGTAGTGAGGTAGTACCACGCAGTCCAGGCCGACCCCGGCCATGACGTTGAGCCCCTCGAGCCACTCGGGCCCGGTGCCCGCCTTGTAGATCTCGTACACCGGGGGCGTGTAGTGCCCTAACGTCAAGCCCGCGGCAGACGAGAAACACACTACGCCGCCGTGAGCAAGGACCGACGTGAGATCTTCGGTCAGCCCCAATGGCGTCCACTGGCGCAGGGCGTACGAGGGACTTCCCGGACCCGCGAAGACGTAATTCGCCGTGCGCACGGCGTCCTTGAAGAACTGGCGTTGCTCGGTGGTCGCGTCGTCGAACGAGCGCAGATCGAGGGGCGTGACGTTCACGTGCAGGGAGGTCGAGAAATACGCCAGGAGCTTCTCGGTCATCTGGGGTACGTTTTCCTGGAAGCCGTATGGCGTGTTGAGATTGACCGCGCGTACGTCGTTGAGTCGCGTCAAGAGACCGCGATGCACTTTGGTCATGCTCGGGCCGGTCTCGCCGGAACCGAGGAGTGCGAGGACGCCGTGGGACACGATGCGAGCGTAGCGGTCGTGGGTCGCGGACGCGTCTGGCCGCTAAGTTGAGGCCATGAGCTTCGTCGTTCAGGTTCGTCAGCGCGCGCGCGGCAATGTGTCGGTCGCCATGGTGGCGTGGGCGGTCGTCATGACGGTCGTCGTCGCCGCCTGGGAGATCAGTCCCAGTGACGACGGGCGCGCGGTCCTGGGTGGCGTGGCCGCGACCGTGCTGTTTGGTGTGTACCTCGGGTGGCGACGTCACGCCGCGGCGGTCTTCGTCGCGCCACTGGTGAGCTGGAGTTTCGCGTGGTTGCCCCTGTGGATCTCGGCGATGGTCCGCCACGGATTCCTCAAGGGCATTTTCGTCGGACTCTTTCTCATCACGGTCGGGTGGATCGTCATCGGCACCCTAGAATTCGTATCCCTAGGTGCGGTTACCCTGATGGTGCGCCGCGTGCGCGGACGAGGCCCTCACACCGGGGGCGACGGCGTCGTCATCTTTGGTCCCGGCGACCCCCACTAGTCACGCCCCTACCCTTCGCACGTCCTCTCGTCTCACCCCGACACGTCGCACGTCACGGGCGACGTCGTCGAACGTCGTTGAGGCCGTCGGACACGAGGCGCCAGTCCACACTCGGTGGGGTGGCCACGTTGGGCCCGAGGACCTGGAGGCACACGTGGTCGGCGCCGGCGGAGAAATGGTCCTCGATCCGTTGGTTGATGGTGTCGCAATCACCGTGAACGATCATGGCGTCGCAGAGTCGCTCGGAGCCTCCCCGTACGAAGTCGTCGGAACCAAATCCCATGCGGCGCCAGTTCGCGCGGTAGTTCTCGAGCCCCGTGTACGACTCGAGGTGCTGGTGGGCGCGTCGCAGGAACTCCTCGCGACCGTGACCGATTACGACGGCCTGCTCGACGCT
>JAJZEN010000025.1 GCA_021828545.1 Actinomycetes bacterium | reverse complement strand
GCGGGTATCGGCGCGGGTATCGGCGCGGGTGACCTGTCTCTGGGCGCGTACATTCCCGCAGGAAGGATTTCTCGACATCGACCCTCGATGCTCCGTTCTGACGCACGCGCAAGTTGCTTTCGTGCGCGGCCCTGCACTTCGCGGCGTCTGGCGAAGTGTCCGTTCAAGATGTCGTACGACCGATTTCCCACGGCGTTGGCCGAAGGTAGCAAAGCTGAATGCTTCCGGCTCTATTTTTTTGCCCCTACGTCGACGACGTCGACCTGGGGAAGCACTTCGCCTGACGAGGGCGCCATCCTCTTCACGGGGGCGATGACGCGAATGCAGCGCGTGGTTCACGACAGCTCACGAAAGGCACCGCGTGGCAAAATCGCACCGGAGGACATCACTGCAACGGCACTCGTCGCGAACCATCCGTATTGACTTCACCTCCGAAACTCTCATTTGATGTGATTCGCGCCTCAATCAGTGTGAGATTTTCTCATGAGTTTGTTGATTTGTGTGAAAAATTCACATACTATGGCTCTCGTGGATTCCAAGACCCGCCGCTCAACCATTGTCGAGCGCCTACGAATCCAGGGCGAAGCGTCAATTGTCGAACTCGCGGTGTTCTTTGGTACTTCGGAGATGACAATCCGTCGTGACCTCGATCTACTGGAGGCTGAGGGGCTTGCCCGCCGTGCCCGTGGGGGAGCAATCTCGGTCCAGAGTCGCTCCTTCGAACCGCCAATCTTACTGCGCGCGGCGCAGTCTTCCGAGGCCAAGCGCGCTATCGGAGCGGCGGCGGCGGCAATGCTTCGCGAGAATGAGACGGTCTTTCTTGACGTGGGCACCACCACTCACGAGATGGCCAAGGCGATTCCCGCGGATTTGCCGATCACCGCGATCACCAGTTCCTTGCTCATCGCCATGGAGCTCGCAACCAAGCCCGCCGTCAAGACCATCGTGGCCGGTGGCGTCATCCGCCAAGGAGAGATGAGCTTGATTGGTCCCCGTGCGCAGACCTCCTTCGCGGACCTGAACTTCGACGCGCTTTTCCTCGGCGTGGCGGGAATTAGTCACCTCAAGGGCCTCACCGAATACAACCTGGACGACGCCGACGTGAAACGTGCGGCTATTGCCAACGGTCGACGGGTCATCGTGCTCGCAGATGAGACCAAGATTGGACGCGTTGCGCTAGTGACCTTCGCGCCCATCCACTCGGTCGACGTGCTGGTCACCGATGCCGCCTCCACCCACCCGGGTGTGCGCCATATTCGCGAAGTGGACGTCGACGTGTTTCACGTGACACCACCAGAGAAGGAGAACATGTAATGTCGCGTTTTCGCACCATTTTCCCCGGGGTCGACAAGCCCCTTATCGCTATGGCGCACGTGCCGCCGCTGCCAGGGACGCCCTTGTTCGACGCTGTCGCCGGTGTCGAAGGCCTGATTGATCACGTCAAGCGCGATACTGCGCTGTTACTCGATGGTGGCTTTGATGCGGTGCTCTTCTGTAACGAGGGCGACCGTCCCTACCAGTTGCATGCGGGCCTCGAAGCGTCGGCGGTGATGACTCGCGTAGCCAGTGAGTGTAAGCCCGACGACCGTCCCTTTGGCGTGGATTACCTTTGGGACGCCCAGTGCGCATTGGCTATTGCGGTTGGCTCGGGTGCGGCGTTCATGCGCGAGGTGATCAACGGCTCTTGGGAATCGGACATGGGACCCTGGCAACCCGACGCCGCCAAACTACTGCGGGACCGTCGCAGTTTTGGACGCGACGACCTTGCCGTCTTCGCCAACATTACACCGGAGTTTGCCTCACCTATCGGGAAGCGCACGGCGGCGCAGATGGCCCGGTCGACCGTAGTCTCGAGTCTGGCGGACGTGATCTTGGTCTCGGGTCCGATGGCCGGCGCCGAACCTGACGTGCAGACGATGGCCGACGTGCGCGAGGCGGTCGACGCGAGTGTGCCTGTGCTGCTCAATACCGGCGCCAAGGCGTCGACGATTGCGCAGTACCTCAAATTCGCCGACGGTTGCATTGTCGGTTCGGACCTGAAGAGAGACGGTTACACGTGGAACGAGGTCGATCCCGAGCGCGTCAAGCGATTTATCGACGCCGCGCGAAGTGCCTGAGGCCGGACCCCTGCTCCTGGGGATCGACCTAGGTTCTTCGGGGGTGAAAGCGACACTGGTCAGTCCCGAACGCGGTATTGTGGCGAGCACCTCGCGTGATGTGGCCCTCTTCAGCGACTATCCGGGGTGGGCCGAGGCCGACTCCCTCGAGTGGTGGCACGCGACTTGCGAGGCCATCGCGCAACTCCTCGCGGCGACACGTTGTGCGCCCCAAGGAGTAGTGGCAATCGCCCTGTCGGGCATGGTACCCGCGGTGGTCGTCTGCGACGACCAGGGGGTGCCGTTACGCCGGGCCATCTTGCAAAACGACGCGCGCGCGACGGCGGAGATCCGCGAGATACAACGCGCACTTGTTCACCTTGATCTACTGCGACTCACTGGTTCGGTTCTGTCGCAACAATCCGTCTCCCCGACGGTTCTGTGGCTGGCGAGGAACGAGCCAGAAGTATGGTCCCACACGGCCACCATTATGGGCTCGTACGACTGGCTCGCACGTCAGTTCGGCGCCGAAGCGCACGTGGAGCAAAACTGGGCGCTCGAGAGTGGCCTCTACGACCTCGAATTGCGACCGCTCATGTCAGTGACCGAGGCCACGAAGATCTCCTGGCCCCCTTTGTTGCCGGTGCGTCGACCCGGCACGGTGGTTGGTGAGGTCTCGGCGGCCGCTGCGACGGCCAGTGGTCTCCTTGCCGGCACCGCCATCGTGGTGGGCGGCGCTGACCACGTCTTGTCCGCTTACGGCGCGGGCCTGGTGAAGACCGGTGACGCGCTGATCAAACTTGGGGGAGCCGGCGACATCCTTGCGGTCTCGAGGAACGTCTTTTTGGACCGACGTCTCTATCTCGACGCCCATCCCATGCCTGGTTCGTGGCTCCCCAACGGTTGTATGGCCACGAGCGGGTCCGTACTGCGTTGGGAGCAGGCGCTCTTCGCTGGGACGTCTCTCGAGACCCTCGACGACGAAGCGCGCACGTCGCGTCCGGGCGCGCTAGTGGCGTTGCCGTACTTCTTGGGCGAGAAGACGCCACTGCATGACCCCGACCTGCGCGGCGTCATCGCGGGACTTCACCTTGGTACGACGCGCGGGGACCTGCACCGGTCGTTCCTCGAGGGCATCGCATACGGTTTCAGGGCTCACGTGGACGTATTCGCCGAGGGGGGACTCGAACTGGGCAACGTACGCATCACGAACGGCGGATCACGTTCCAGACTTTGGCGCGAGATCCTCGCTGACGTCCTGCAGCGCGACCTAATTTCGGTAATCAACCATCCCGGCGCCTCCTACGGTGCCGCGGTCATCGCCGGAATCGGCGTCGGATTGATCGACGACTGGAGCTACGTGACGGGCGCATTGGAGAAAGGCGACGTTATCTCGCCTCGCCCTGAGAATATCGAAGTGTACGAGGAGCGCTACCAGCAATTCTGTCAACTGAGCTCGGCCACCACCCCCATTTCTCACTCGCTCGCAAGGAGTTCACTATGAATCAGCCTCTCGCTATCGTCACCGGAGCCGGATCGGGCATCGGTGCGGCCATCGCTATCGAGCTCGGTCGACGGGGATTTCACGTTGTCGCCACCGACCTCGACGCGGCGGCCGCGCAAGTCACGGCCCGCGCGATCGCTAGCGCCGAAGCTCATCCCTTAGACGTCACAGATGCCGCGGCGTGTGATGCGCTGGTCGCACGGTTGGTCGACGCTCATGCACGCCTCGATGTGTGGGTGTCGAACGCCGGTATCTCCAAGATGCAACGATTCGTCGACGTTGCACCGGCGGACCTCGCCCGGACTTTCGCAGTCAATACTTATGGCGCCTTCTACGGTGGCCAATCGGCGGCGCGCGCCATGATTGCCTTGGGCGCAGGAGGGTGCATCATTAATACCGCTTCGATGGCCGCCAAGAAGGGTGGCGTGCCGTTCTTGGCCGACTACGTCGCAAGTAAGTTCGCGGTGCTCGGGCTCACCCAGGCCATGGCCTACGAGTTGGCCCCGCACGGCATCCGCGTGAATTCGGTGTGCCCGGGTTTCGTTGCCACACCGATGCAGAGTCGTGAGCTCGTCTGGGAGGCGGCGCTGCGCGGCACCGCCTCCGAGGTGGTCAAGCAGATGTGGATTGACGATACGCCCCTGGGACGGCTTCAGACCCCCGACGACGTGGCAAAAGTGGTGGCATTCCTTGCGTCGCCGGACGCGGAGTTCCTCACTGGCGAATCTATCTCGGTCAATGGTGGGGCATTCATGGACTAACTCAGTCCTTTCGAGACGCGGTTTCTTTGGTTACATCGTCGTTACCCCGGCGAAATGCTCCGTACACATAGCGGTTCTAAGTTATGAGAATGGGAGTCGTCTTCGAGGGTGACGCGTCGGGTGCCTGGAACGAAATGTTCTCCGCTCCTGGTCAGCCCCGACCCATCTACGAGCGTCTGTTGTCCGATCTCAATGCGTACCAACCCCAGGAGTTGCGACAACGCTCGGACCAACTCGCGCGTACCTTTATTGACCGTGGGGTGACCTTCGCCCACAGCGGGGAGGAGCGGCCCTTTCCCCTGGATCTGGTCCCGCGCATCCTCGGCGCCCTAGAATGGGACCGACTGGCGCGCGGCATCGCCCAACGAATCCTCGCCCTCGAGGCCTTCCTCGACGATGTCTACGGGGCCGGCAGGATTTTCGATGAGGGCCTGATGCCGCGCGCGACCGTGACGTCGAGTTCCTATTACTGTCGCGCCGCCTTTGGCATCACGCCACCCAACGGAGTGCGAATTGCGGTGGCGGGCATCGACCTAGTGCGCGACGAGCACGGGAATTTCTGCGTCCTGGAGGACAATGTACGTATCCCGTCGGGGGTGAGTTACGTCATCGAGAACCGTCGCGCGATGACCCAAGCGTTCTCGGCGCTCTTCTCCGATCACCGCGTGCACCCCGTCGATGGTTACCCGTCGCGACTCTTCGCGGCGCTGCTGGCCGCGGCCCCACGTAAGGCGACCGAGCCGGTCATCGTGGTCCTCAGCCCAGGAGTGCATAACGCCGCCTACTTCGAGCATGTGTTGCTGGCGAGAATGATGGGGGTCGAACTCGTCGAGGGGCGTGACCTGGTCTGTCGTTCGAATCACGTCTACATGCGCACCACCAACGGTGAGCGCGCGGTGCACGTGATCTACCGGCGCGTCGACGACGACTGGCTCGACCCATTGCAATTCCGTCCCGACACGGTCATCGGGGTGGCGGGCGTGGTGAACGCGGCGCGTGCGGGGAACGTGGTGATCTCCAACGGGATTGGTAACGGCATTGCCGACGACAAGTTGATCTACACCTACGTGCCGGAGTTCATTCGCTTCTACCTGGGTGAAAAGCCCCTGCTCGACAACGTCACGACGTACCGTCTCGACGACGCCGAGGTGCGCGCCGAAGTTCTGTCGTCCCTCGCGAAGTACGTGATCAAGCCGGTCGACGGGTCGGGCGGCAAAGGCATCGTCATCGGACCCCAGGCCACCAAGGCCGAACTGCGCGCACTGCACAAGGCGGTGGCGGCGGCGCCGCGCGATTACATCGCCCAACGTCCCGTCGCACTCTCGACGCACCCGACGTTCGTGGGCGACTCGATCGCGCCACGTCACATCGACCTGCGGCCCTTCGCGGTCAACGACGGCGACGACGTGTGGGTCCTACCGGGAGGACTGACCCGCGTGGCGCTGGGGGAGGGGGATCTCATCGTGAACTCCTCGCGTGGCGGAGGTTCCAAGGACACTTGGGTCCTCAATGACGAGAGCATCCCCTTTCGCGGCGCGGTGCCCCCGGCGAGCGCGCGCTCGCGGCGCTACCCGCCACCACCGCGCCAGAACGACGAGTACGCCTTTCAACAAGGTGAGCAGTGAGCGAGCGCGGCATGCTCTCGCGGCTCGCCGAATCACTCTTTTGGATCGGGCGCTACATCGAGCGCGCCGACGATACCGCGCGCATCGTGGACTCCTACGTGCACCGCATGGTGGAGGACCCCTTCAACGACGAGAGCGCGACGTGCCGATCACTCTTTTCGATCCTGGGCATCGACGTCGAGTCCGAGCGATTACGCACCGCCGAGACCCTCCAGACCATCGTCTACGACGCGGGCAATCCCAATTCCATCGCGGGTGCCCTCAATGGGGCCTACGAGAACGCGCGTCGCAGCCGTGACTACATCTCCTCAGAGATGTGGGTGGCGCTCAACACGACGCGCAACGAACTCCCCCGACGCGAGGCCCAGGCCCGTAATTTTGGAGCCTCGCGGTACCTCCAGTACGTACGCGAACGGACGTCCCTCCTGGCGGGATTGACCGACGCCACCCTCAGCCACGACGAGGGCTGGCGCTTCCTCGTGCTCGGACGCAATCTCGAGCGCATCGACATGACCGCGCGACTCCTACGCGGGCGCGTGGTGAGTGACGAGAACGCGCCGGACTGGATGGCGTTCTTGCGCGCCTCGGGCGCCATGGAGGCCTTCATGCGCCATACGCGCGAGATCAACGACGCCAATGGCGTCGCGGCGTTTCTCATGCTGGACCGACTCTTCCCTCGCTCGGTGCTCTATTCGCTCAACCTGGCGGACGAATGCTTGGTGGAGATCCAGCCAGCGAGCCAACGCATCAGCGCGGGCGACGTCGCGCGACTGGCCCTGGCACGAGCGCGCGGCACACTCGAATTCATCGATCCTCGTCAGTTGATCGACCAGCTGCCGGAGTTGCTCGAAATGCTCGAGTCCACGTGTTTTCGCATCACCGACGCGGTCACTGACCGTTATTTTCGCCACGAGGAAGCGGTCGCCTGGTCGTCGGAGGAGGGGCTATGAGTGAGCGTCTCGGAATGTCGATTCGCCACCACACGGGCTTCAACTACGACGGGCTCGCCAAGGCCTCCTACAACGAGGCGCGCATGACGCCGCGCTCGCTCAGCACCCAGCTAGTGCAGTCGTCCAAGATTGCCGTGCGTCCGGTGGTGCCGGTGAGTACACACACGGACTACTTCGGCACCGTGGTCACCGCCTTCGATATCCAAGAGACCCACCCACGGCTCGAGGTCGAGGCAGTCTCGCAGGTCGAGAGTTGGGCGGCCACCTTGGAGCAGCCGCTGGGGTGGAGTGATCTTCGCAGCCAGCGCCTCACCGACCGGTACTCCGAATTCCTGCTACCCACCCATCGAACGGCGCTGGTCGGGACGGTGAAGGACGAGATCGCGGAGTGGCAGAGGCTCGCCGACGTACACCAGTGCGCCGAGGCGGCCTCGGAATTCGTGCGCCGCGAGGTGTCCTACGTACCCGGAGCCACCACGGTGTCGGCGACGGCCCAAGAGGCGTGGGACCGACGAAAGGGTGTGTGCCAGGACATCACCCACGTGACGATCGGACTCCTGCGCGCCATGGGCGTGCCCGCGCGCTACGTCTCGGGGTATCTCTTTCCGAACCTCGAACCCGAGGTCGATGACGTCGTCGAGGGCGAGAGTCACGCCTGGGTCGAATATTACTCCGGCACGTGGACCGGCATCGACCCCACCAACGGTGTACGCGAAACCTCGCGCCATATCATCGTCGGTCACGGACGCGACTACGACGACGTGGCCCCGCTCAAGGGCATCTACCAAGGTGCGGCGTCGACGCAACTCGGTGTGGTCGTGGAGATCCGTCGCACCCGGTAGGCCGGAGCACGACCGTCCTTTCTAGGATGGCGACATGGACTTGGAACTGAATGATCGCGTGGTGCTGATAACCGGGGGGACTGATGGTCTTGGTCTGGCGCTCGCGCAACGACTCCTTCTCGAGGGTGCGCGCGTCGCGGTGTGCGGGCGCGACGAACAGCGCCTGATCGCCGCTCAAGAGTTGCTCGGCGGCGGCGCGCTGTGCGTGATGGCCGACGTCACCAACGCACTGGACTGCGACATGTTCGTTCAGACCACGGTCGAACATTTCGGTCGGCTCGACGGCGTCGTTAACAACGCGGGTCGATCATCGGCGTCGACCATCGAGGATGCGACGGACGAGCAGTGGCGCGAGGATTTCGAGCTCAAGGTGATGGCGGCGGTGCGCATCTCTCGCGCCGCGCTCGAGCAGCTAGCACTGCGGGGTGGCGCGATCCTCAACGTGCTCGCCGTCATGGCGCGCACGCCGCCGGCGGGTTCGACGCCCACCGCCGCGTCGCGGGCGGCGGGTTTGGCACTGACTAAGGCCTTGGCCAATGAGGTGGCGCCGCGCGGCATTCGCGTGAACGCCCTCCTCATTGGTTTGATCGAGTCGGGCCAGTGGGTGCGCCGCGCCGAGGCGGCTGGCGAGGACCTCTCGGCCTTCTACGCGCGCTCAGCGCGTGACGCGAATATCCCGCTCGGGCGTTTTGGTCGCGCCGAGGAGTTCGCCGACGTCGCGTCGTTCCTCCTGTCGTCACGGGCCAGTTTCGTGACGGGGGTAGGGATCAGTGTCGACGGGGGAATGTCCCGCGTGATCTAGGTCTCCTGGACCTTGCGGCGCGTCGACGTGCCCGCGCGACGTGCGGTTGACGTCGCACGCTGCGCGACCCCGGCGGTCGAGCCGAGAAGAAGAGGGGTCTCGAGTGGGCGAGGAGTTCGGGTGCGTTACCAGAAGAGGTCCGCAGAGGCGCGCGTCGCGTCGAGCGCGCGATGTCCCAAGAGTAGTTGATATTTCATCTAACTGGTGCTAGCGTGGCAGATAGAACGGTCACGTC
>JAJZEN010000103.1 GCA_021828545.1 Actinomycetes bacterium | reverse complement strand
GACGGCGCAACACGTAGTCCGTCACCTGTTCACGGTGCGTCGGGCGACCGATGCCGATGCGCAATCGCGCGAAGTCCTGGGTCGACAACACGTGCGCGACGGAGCGCAGGCCATTGTGCCCGGCCAACCCACCGGCGAATTTTAGTTGTAGCCGACTGGCCTCGAGGTCCAATTCGTCGTGGGCGATCACCAGTCGGGTGAGATCGCTGAGCGAGGTGCGCGTCAACAGCGCCGGCAGGGCCGCCCCGGATTCGTTCATGTACGTGGTGGGCACCGCCAGGGTCACGGGTCCTCGGGGGGTCGCCACCGTGGCGCTCACCGCGCGCTGGCGACGTTCGAGGACCAGGCGGGCGTTGCGGCGTTGCGCGAGGAGTCGCACCGCGTCACCCCCGACATTATGGCGCGACCCGGCGTAGTCGTCCCCGGGGTTAGCGAGACCCACGATGACCAAGGTACTGGCGCTCCCGCGGCGCGCCTCGCCCGAGCGCCGTAGCGCCACGAGACTACGGCTTCGCGTCGGCGGTCTTGGCCGCTCGGCCCGCGTGCGTGTTGACGACCGAGATCGTCGGGTCGCCCGCGGGTACCACGCCCTCAGGCAGCACGACGTCGACCACGCGAATGGCGTCGCCCGGCGTCAAGTGGGTGATGTCGACGTCGATGTGGGTTGGGATCAAGTCGGGGCGAGAGAGGATCTCGAGGTTGAACAATTGCTGGTCGATCTCCCAGTCGGCGTGGCGAACTTCTACCGCGTCACCGATCATGTGCAGGGGGACCACCGCGAGCACCGGCTTATGGGGATCGACGACCTGGAAGTCAATGTGCGCGACGGTGCCACGCACCGGGTGACGCTGGATCTCGCGGGCCATGACGATATACGTGGTGCCGTCAGCGTCGAGGTCAATCAGCGTATTGAGTCCCTGGTCGCCCGAGACGGCCGAGCGAAAGGACTTCGCGTCGACGCCAATGGGCAACGGCGCGACACCCTCGCCGTAGATCACGGCCGGAATGGTGCCCGACGCACGCAGACGACGAGAGTTGCGGCTTCCCTGAGCGCGGTCCGTGGACGCGTGCAACGTGATCTCTGACATGACAACTCCTCTGGAGAATTCTTCGCGTGCGCGACGCCAGTCGCGCACCGGGTGAACAGTCTAGCGGTCGGTGGGGACCCCCACTCTCTCGCCTACAACAGGTTCTCGCCCCCGAAGATGTCCGACACCGACGAATCTTCGAAAATCGCCGAGATGGCGTTGGCCACGATGTTCGCCACCGAGAGGATTTCGAGTTTCTCGAAACGCCGCTCGGGGCCCAGCGGCAAGGTGTCGGTCACGATCACCCGACTCACCGGCGCGTTGAAGAGCCGGTCGACCGCCGGCGGTGAGAAGAGGGCGTGGGTGGCCATGACCCAGATCTCCCCGGCCCCTTGCGCCTTCAACAGGTCGCACGCCGCCACGATGGTGCCCGCGGTGTCAATCATGTCGTCGATCAAGACGCAGTGGCGCCCCGCGACGTCACCCACGATGTGGCGCGCCTCGGCGATGTTGGCGGTACCGCGCGGACGGGTCTTGTGCACGAGGGCCAGGTCACACCCGAGGTGCTGGGCGTAGCGTTCGGCGACCTTGACGCGTCCGGCGTCGGGCGCGACGACCACGATCTGATTGGTGTCGGCGTGGGTCTTTAAGTAGTCCTCGAGCACCGGCGCGGCCACCAAGTGGTCGACGGGGATGTCGAAGAACCCCTGGATCTGACCGGAGTGGAAGTCCACCGACAAGACGCGATTGGCTCCGGCGGTCTGGAGCATGTCGGCGATGAGCTTGGCGGTGATGGGTTCACGACCGGTGGATTTCCGGTCCTGACGGGCGTAGCCGTAGTTGGGGATCACGGCGGTGATGCTCTTGGCCGACGCTCGCTTGGCCGCGTCGATCATGATCAGTTGTTCCATGACCGCGTCGTTGACCGGCGAGGAGTGCGTCTGGATGATGAAGACGTGCGCACCACGGATCGACTCGTCGAAGCGACAGTGGATCTCGCCGTTGGCGAATTCGCGCAGATTCGCCTCGGTCAGGGTGACCCCGAGCTGACTGGCGATGTCCTTGGCCAGGGCGGGGTGGCATCGCCCCGTGACAATGACCAGGCGGCGTTTCGACAGGGATTCCACGCGCCCAGCGTACCTGTTGGCGTCACCGGCCTTTTCTCCTACGATGCGGGAGTGGCGGACTACGACGAGTTCGGATACTTCCAGGAGAATCTCGACGAGTGGGACCTCGCGCCCCGTGAGATTCGAGTGCGTCGCAGTTTCGTGGCGGTCGAGGGACTTCGTCAGGTCAGTGCGCTCGTGTGGGGCGACGGACCCCCCGTCGCGGTCCTCCTACACGGCAGCGCGCAGAACGCCCACACCTTCGACACCGTGGCGCTGGCCCTGGACCGGCCGCTGGTCGCGGTCGACCTGCCCCATCACGGGCACTCCGACGCGTCGTTCTACGGACCACGCGCGGTCCTCGAACACGCCCGCGACGTGGCGCTGGCCCTACCCGAACTGATCGACCCGCCTCGACTCGTCGTGGCGATGTCCTACGGCGGACTCGTCGGCATCGCCCTGGCCCACGAACACCCGGAGTTGGTGAGTCGACTGGTTCTGGTGGACATCACCCCGGGCGAGCACGTCCAGAGTGCGCGCGCCGTCACCGCGTTCGTCAACGGTCCCGAGTCCTTCGCCTCGTTCGATGAGATGCTGGCGCGCACGATCGCCTTCACCCCCGACCGCAGTGAGAGTTCACTGCGACGCGGCGTGGCCCACAACGCGATACGACGCGGCGACGGGCGCTGGGTGTGGCGACACCAACAACACACCATTCCCGTGCGCTCCGCCGACACGTCGGTCGACCTGTGGGACTGGCTCTCAGAGATTCGCGCCCCCGTCACCCTGGTCCGGGCGATGGGTGCCTCGTCGGTCGTGACCCCCCAGGACGAAGAGGAGTATCGTCGGCGTCGGCCCACCGACGAGGTGCATCACGTCCTCGGCGCCAGTCATTCCATCCAGAGCAGCCACCCGCTCGAATTGAGCGAACTCCTTCGCCGCTGGCTCTAGGACGCGACACCCGCGCACAAACCACCACGTACGTCTGGGTCTAATACTGAGTTCCACCAGGTATTACAAAGGGGCCGACACCCCTTACTGCTCGGCTGGCGGGGGAGGGCTCGAACCTCCAACCTACGGATTCAAAGTCCGTCGTTCTGCCAATTGAACTACCCGCCACCTAGGGTGCTAACAATCTTTCTAGATTCTTAGCGAAACACGTACGACGATTAACACCAACACGCCACACTAGAGCCTGACCGCATTCCGAAGGAACGCCCGTGACCAACCTATCCACGAACAACGCCTACGTGGCCATCGTCGACGACGACGCCGCGATTCGCACGGCCCTCGGTCGAGCGCTGCGAATGGAGAATTACGACGTGGAACTCTTCGAGGATGGTGCCAGTGCACTGCGCGCCATCCAACTGCGCGCCCCCGACGCGATCGTGCTGGACCTCCAGTTGCCCGATATCGATGGTCTGGAGGTGTGTCGACGGATCCGACGCGCCGGCGACGCGACGCCCATCTTGATGTTGACCGCGCGCGACGCGGTCAACGACCGGGTCGAGGGCCTCGACGTGGGGGCCGACGACTACCTCGTCAAGCCCTTCGACTTGACCGAGTTGCTGGCGCGACTTCGCGCCCTGTTACGCCGGCGCCAAGTCACCGACGGCGACGAGTCGGTCCTGCGTTTCGAGGACCTGACCCTCAATCCGGGCACCCGCGAGGTGCGCCGAGCCGAGCGGCTCATCGAACTCACCAAGATCGAGTTCGACCTCCTTGAGTTGTTCCTCCAGCACCCCCGCCAAGTGCTGACGCGCGACCAGATCCTCGACCTCGTCTGGGGCTACACCTTCGACTCGGGCACGAACTCCCTGGCCGTCTACATCGGCTACCTTCGCCGCAAGCTCGAGGAGGACGGGGAGGCGCGCCTGATCCAGACCGTGCGAGGTGTGGGCTACGCGCTGCGCGTGGCATGACGTTTCGCAGTCGGGTCATCGCCGCCACCGTCATCGCGGCGGCTCTCGCCGTCGTGCTGGCCAGCCTGACCTCGTTCTTGACCACGCGTAACGCCCTCACCAACTCGGTGGACCAGTCGCTGCTCGAGGCCCACGGTTTCAACGACGACATCCAGAGCACGCCCTCGTTCATCATCCTCGCCAATGGACAAGCGCTCCAGACCAACACTCCCCCGAGCCTGATCGACGCGACCGTCTTGAAATTCGCCAAGGGACAGGAGTCGAAGTACATCTTTCGCACCGTGCAGTTCAACGACCAGGCGGTGCGCGAACTCGTCTACCCCCTGGCGGTCGGTGCGGTCGTCACCTGCGCGCTCAACGCCGATTGTCAACTCAAGACCACCGCCGCGGAGGTCTACATCGCGGACTTCTCCGGTCAGGTGGCCGAATTACGCAATCTCGTGCGCACCCTGTTGCTCGTCTCGGTCGGCGTCTTGCTCCTCGCGCTGTCGCTCGGGGTGCTGCTGGCGCGCAACGCCCTGCATCCCCTCGAGGACGTCACCGACGAGATCGAGACCATCGCCGAGACCAGCGACATGTCGCGACGCCTGGTCGAGGGCGACGTCGACGAGCTCGGTCGACTGCGGCGGGTCTTCAATCGCCTGCTCGGGACGGTGGAGGAGAGTCAGTCCCTCCAACGACAGTTGGTCCTCGACGCGTCACACGAGTTGCGCACTCCACTGACGAGTTTGCGCACCAATGCCCAGGTCCTCTCGCGCGCTCCGTTGTTGGCCCCCGAGGACCTCGAGCAACTCACCACCGACATGGTCGCCCAGGTCGACGAACTCGCCGCCCTCGTGGGTGACCTGGCCGAACTCGCGCGCGGCGAGCGTTCCGAGGGTCCCGTCGAGCAATTGCGCCTCGACGACGTGGTCGAGGAGTGCGTCGAGACCGCACGCACCTACGCGCGTATCAAGAACGTCATCATCGAGGTCGACCTCGAGACCTCGCTCGTCGTGGGCCGTCGCGACCGACTGGTGCGCGCCATCTCCAATCTGCTCACCAACGCCATCAAGTTCACCCCCAACGGCAGTGAGATCCGCGTCACCACGGCGCACGGGACCATCACGGTGTCGGACTCGGGGCCCGGCGTCGCGCCCGACGATATCCCGCTGATCTTCAATCGGTTCTGGCGCTCGCCCTTGTCGAGGGGTTTGCCGGGGTCGGGTCTGGGTCTGTCCATCGTGGACCAGGTGGTCGCTGAATTCGACGGCGTGGTCGACGTCGACCAGGACCCCGAATTAGGCGGTGCGCGATTCTCGATCACCGTGCCCACGGTCTAATCGAGCCCTTATCCTTCGTATTTTCTTAGATTCGACTGTTCGTGCGTTTAGGCGGGCCTGGAAGACTGGGGGGACATGACGTCCTCCTCTCGCACCCCCCAACAACGAGACCGCCGCTTCGCCCGGGTCCGGATGATCACGAGGTCCATCTTCGTCGGCTCGAGCGCGCTATCGATCGGTATGGTCGGCTACCTGGCCAGCGTCACCAAACTACCCAACAGGACCGCCGCGAAGGCGCCCACGACGGCGACCTCACTCGCTCCGACGACCACGACCAGTGTCGCCAGCGGGGCAACGGGCCCCACGGGATCGACCGGTGTGGCCGCGACGAGTCCGACCACGACCGTCGCGCCGACCACGACGACCACGGTCTGCACGACGTCGCCGTCGGGCACGACGACCTGTTATTAGGGCCGCCATGAACTTCAAGATTTGGGGAATGACGGGCTCGCTCCACACCGAACGCCCGAACCAACTCTCCTTCGCCGAGGATCGTCTCCACCACTGGATCGGCGTCATGGACCTCGCGTGCAATCGATTCCGGCCCGACTCGGAGATCTCACTGCTCAACGAGACCGAGGGGGACGTCGCGATCAGTGTGGCGCTGACCATGGCCCTCGCCTCGGCCCAGCGCGCTCACGACCTCAGCGGTGGTCTGTGCGACCCGACGGTCCTCGCGTCGCTCGAGGCCCTGGGCTACGACCGCGACTACGACACCCTCGGCGTGGTGGAGGACCTCGAGGTCCACCTCACGCCCTCCCCGGGCTTCGCCGCGCTGCACTTTGACGAATCGGCACGGCGGGTCACGAAGACGCCGGCGTGGCGCATCGACTTGGGCGCGAGTGCCAAGGCCCTGGTAACGGACCTCGTGGCCGCGGACGTGGCCCCGACGGGTGGCGTCGTGGTGGAAATCGGCGGCGACGTGAGCGCGCGCGGCCGCGGCGCGCAGGGACCCTGGGTCATCGGCGTGGCCGAAACGCTCAGCCTGACGGGTCGCGAACCGCGTATCACGCTCGAAGACGGTGCGGTCGCGACGTCGTCGAACCAGGTGCGCACCTGGCGCCGCGGGGATCGGGTCGTGGGTCATATCATCGACCCCCGCACCGGCGACAGCGCGGTGAGCCCCTACGCGGCGGTCAGCGTGATCGACGCGGACTGCGTGGGCGCCAACGCCTTCGCCACCGCGGCGTTACTCTGGGGCGAGGACGCGGGATGGCACATCGCCCAGGCCGGACGTTCCGCTCGACTCGTGCGTCACGACGGTTCCGTCGAGATCGTCGGAGCGTGGCCTCGAGAGGAGGTCGCATGATCGCCCTCACTACCCCGTACCTCTGGTTCAGCACCCGCGCGACGGGCATCGTGGCCATGTTCTTGTTCACCGCGGTGGTGGCCCTGGGCACGCTCGTGGCGAATCGTGTCGGGGGTACCTTCATCGGTCGCTTCGAGGTGAACGAGGTGCACCGCTCCTTATCCATGGTGGCGATGGTCTTTTTGTTCATCCACGTCGTCACCACGGTCCTGGACAGTTTCGTCGCGACCGGTCTCATCTCGACGGTGATCCCCTTCACGTCCTCGTACAAACGAGTACCCGTCGCCCTGGGCGCCGTGGCCTTCGACCTGATCCTGGCGGTGTGGCTCTCGAGCCTGCTCAAACTACGCATAAAGAATCAGTCCTGGCGATTCATACACTGGTTCAGTTGGCTGGCGTTCGTCATCTCCCTGATTCACGCCTACATGACCGGCACCGACACGCACCACGGCGTGGGCGTTCTCTTAGTGGTGGGGTGCGCGGGTGTCGTCGCGTTGGCGGCCCTATGGCGATTCGTAGGGCGACCGACGCGCGCGGCGGGTCGAACGGCCCTGTCACCCCTCGCGACACCACCGCTGCCTCCTCGACCACGATTGCCCGACGCGTTCCCGCGCACGCCGCCGATGACACCACGACCTCGGGGTTCCGACGAACCTCCGCGCACCCCGCCGGTGACAGGGCGTCCGCGAGATTCAGGCGTGCCCCCGCGCACGCGGCCGGCGACAACGCGTCCTGGCGATGCCGACGCGTTCCCGCGCACGCCGCCGCGACCGGCCCCACGGGGGCGACGATGATCGCTCCGAGTTCGCTGCCGCGACTCTTCGCCCACGCGGGTAGTCGCCCGCTCTCACTCGAGGAACACGAGGTGGCGTTTCGGCGCTTCGGCCCTCTCGCGAGCGTGCTCGACGAACTTGAGGCTTCGGGACTCGTCGGCCGCGGGGGCGCCGGATTCCCTACCACCCGCAAAGTCCAACTACTGCGCTCCCAGCGCGGTCACAAGTACGTCGTCGTCAACGGCATGGAGGGCGAGCCCGCGGCCCACAAGGACAATCGACTACTCTCGACCAATCCGCACCTCGTCCTTGAGGGCGCGACCCAACTCGCCACCATGATCGGCGCGAGTCGCATCGCGGTGTGCGTGGCGCGCGACAATCAGACCGTCGTCCACCACGTCGAACACGCCATCCACGAACGAGCGGGGGAAGATTCGCGCGGACCCCACATCGATCTGCACACGCCGCCCTGGCGATACGTCGCGGGCGAGGAATCGGCGCTGGTGCACTGGCTCGACGACAACGAGTCGCTGCCCCAGTACCGACCGGGACGACCCCACATCTTGCGCATCGGTCGCGGGGCGACACTGGTGGACAACGCCGAGACCTGCGCCAACGTCGCGTTGATCGGTCGCTACGGCGCCCAGTGGTTCCGCTCGTTGGGCACACCCGAGCATCCCGGCAGCGTGGTCGTCTCGGTGACCGGAGCGGTGACGCGCCCCAACGTCCTCGAGGTCAACCTCGGCACGCCCATCGCCGCCATCTTGGCCGCGGCGGGGGCGGACCCCAACCCCCAGGCGGTTCTCCTGGGGGGCTACGGCGGCGCGTGGTTGCGCGGTGAGGACCTCGCCACGCCCTACAGCAATGAGGCACTGGCGGCGTATCAATTGTCGGTGGGCGCGGGCATCCTCGCCGTCCTGCCGCGCGAGGCGTGCGGCGTCGTCGAAGCGAACCGTGTGGTGCGCTGGATGGCGCACGAATCAGCTCGCCAGTGCGGACCTTGCGCCTTCGGACTGCCCGCGCTCGCCGACGACCTCTTGGACGTGGTGCGCGGTGGTCGCGAGGGAATTGCCGCCGTCGCGCGACTCAAGGAACGTTGCGGCGTCATCGAGGGTCGTGGCGCCTGTCGCCACCCCGACGGCGTCGTACGCTTCGTGCGCTCGAGCATCGACGTCTTCTCGGCCGACATCGACAACCACTTGCGCGGAGTGCCCTGCGCCGGAGCCCGGTCGCGTCAGCGCTACCTCACCGTGCCCGCACTCGAGAACGAGGAGGAACTCATATGGGAGTGATCCGCCGCAGCGGCCTGTTCGTCCTGCAGGTCAACCCGATCCTCTGCGACGGTTTCGGTCACTGCGCCGAACTGGCGCCGGAGCTCGTGCACCTCGACGAGTGGGGCTACCCCATCATCTCCGCCGAACCCGTACCCATGGCCGACGTCGG
>JAJZEN010000142.1 GCA_021828545.1 Actinomycetes bacterium | reverse complement strand
ACGAGGGACGCGAAGTCGACGCTCGGAGTCCTGGGTGCGTTGGCGACCATTCTGACGGTGTGGTGGTTCGCGTTGCGGCCCCGGCGCCGCGAATAGCGGCGTTTCCTCAAGTAACCTTGACGCAATGGCGTCAGCATCATTTGCGCCCTTGCGCCATCGCAGTTTCGCCCTGGCCCTCGGGTCGAACTTCATCTCCTCCATTGGCACGTGGATGCAGAGTGTGGCCCTCGGCGTCTATCTCACGGTGACGACGCACAATCCACTCTGGCTCGGCCTGCTCACGCTGGCCGCCTGGCTGCCGGCGCTCATCGGCTCACCCCTCGGGGGGATCATGGCCGACCGGTATTCACGGCAGCGATGGATTCAGTTCAACAACTTGATCATGGCGGCGACGGCCAGCGCGCTGGCGATCGCCGAACTCACCCACCACTTGTCGGCGCCCCTCGCGTGTTATCTCGCGATCGCTGAGGGCTTCTGCTCCTCGGCCTCGTGGGCGGCGTGGCAGTCGTTACTGCGCGACTTGGTGGGACCCGACGAAGTGCTCGCGGCGGTGTCGCTGGGCTCGGCGCAGTTCAACCTGGGGCGCATTATTGGCCCCGTACTGGCGGCGGGGACCTTGGCGATCGGCTCGCCGGGGTGGTGTTTCGTCGCCAACGCCTTCTCCTTCGTCATCGTGGTGATCGCCTTCTCCTTCGTTCAAAGTCCCTTGCGTGAGCGCATCACTACGCGACTCGCCATACTGGGCGAGACGGTGGTGGGCGTACGAATGGCGTGGCGAACGAGAGGTTGTCGGAACGCGATCATTGGCGTGGGCATCGTGGCGCTCTTCGTGAGCCCCTTCATCACCCTCGTTCCCGCCATGGCCATCGACGTGCTGCATTCGGGTAAGGTCGGCACGTCCTGGTTGGTCACTGCGCAGGGGGTGGGGGCGGTGATCGGCGCTCTGACACTCCCGGCGATCGCGCGTCGCACTTCGCGTCTGGCGGTATTGCGTGGTGCGATGTTGGCGATGGCTCTGGCGGAGTCGCTCTACGCCTACTCGCCGACTTTGACGCTCTCGGCCGTCGCCCTGGTGGTTCTGGGCGCGTCCTACGTGGGCACCCTTACTGGGCTCAACACGTCGGTACAGTTGCACGCCCCGCCGTCGGAGCGATCGAGAATCCTGTCGCTCTACGTCTTGTCGCTGTCTCTCTTCTATCCCATTGGGGCCGTTATTCAGTCCGCGCTCGCGCGCGACGTGGGGGTTCGGGCCGTCACCTTGGCTGCGGCGGTGATGTTTGGCGTGCTCGTGGCACTCTTGAGTTTTTTTCGCCCCCAGTATTGGCTCGAAATGGGTGTCAGCCCGGCGCAATTGGGAGTTTCCGTGGCAGACTAGGCCCATGACCTTTACCGCGATTAATCCCGCCACCGAAGCCATCCTCGGGGAATACCCGACGCACGACGATGCCTTCGTCGACGCGGCGCTGGGCGTGGCCCACGAAGCATTCGTGCACTGGAAGGCCACGCCCTTCGCCGAGCGCGCCGAGTTAATGAATCGCGTCGCCGAACTCCTCGAGGGTGAGATCCCCGTTGCCGCCGCTTTGATGACGAGTGAAATGGGAAAGACTTTCGCCGCCGCCAAGGGCGAAGCCGCCAAATGTGCCCTGACGATGCGCTACTACGCCGAACGCGCCGAAGGCATGCTCGCCGAAGAGATCATCAAGACCCACGCCACCAAGAGCGGCATCCGCTACGAGCCGCTAGGGCCACTGTTGGCGATCATGCCGTGGAACTTTCCCCTCTGGCAGATCATTCGCGTGGCCGTACCCAATATCATGGCGGGCAACCCCATCTTGTTGAAGCACTCGTCGAGCGTGCCGGGATGCGCGCAGTACGTCGAGAGTCTCTTCACTCGCGCGGGTTTTCCTCGAGGTCTCTTCACGAACCTCTTCGTCGAGTCGCGTCGCATCGAGTCGGTGATCGCCGACCCGCGCGTTGCGGCCGTCACGGTCACGGGCTCGGAGGGCGCGGGACGCTCCGTCGCGGCGCTGGCCGGCAAGCATCTCAAGAAGTGCGTGCTCGAGCTGGGCGGTTCGGATCCCTTCATCGTGGCCAAATCCGCCGACCTTGACCACACGGTGCCCCTCGCGGTCACGGCGCGCCTCCAGAACAACGGCCAGGCCTGCATCTGTGCCAAACGATTCATCGTGGTGCGCGACGTCGCCGACGAGTTCATTTCGCGATTCTCAACGGCGATGGCCGCCGCGCCGACTGGCGACCCCATGGACCCCGGTACGATTCTCGGCCCGCTGGCGAACGAGGCCCAGTTCGAGACGCTGCGCGCCCAGGTCGCCGATTCCCTCGCCCAAGGTGCGATCGCCACGACCGGCGGTGCCCCCCTCGGAGGCACCGGTTATTTTTACCCCGCCACCGTCCTTGTCGACGTGCCCGAGACTTCTCCGGCGGGCAACGAGGAGCTATTTGGTCCCGTCGCCGTGGTGCACGTCGTTGACGACCTCGATGAGGCGATTCGTTACGCCAACGACACGCCGTGGGGCCTCTCAGGCTCGATCTGGGCGACGGACCCGACCGAGATCGAACAGGCCATCGCGACGCTCGACGTGGGTATCATCTTCGCTAATGCCGTCGTCGCGTCGATGAATGAACTCCCCTTTGGGGGAGTGAAGGCGTCGGGGTACGGACGTGAGCTCGGCGTACAGGGTGTGCGCGAATTCACCAACGTGAAGTCGTTCTTTATCGCGTGAGTCATCACTACTTTGATCACGCTGCGTCGGCGCCACGTCGCGACGAGGTGACCGAGGCGATGGCACCGTGGATGCACGGGGTGGTGGGCAACCCCTCGGGTAGCCACCGCGCCGCGCGCGACGCCCGTCGCGCGGTCGAAGAGGCGCGCGACGTCGTCGCGGCGTTCGTCGGGGCGAAGCCCGGCGGCGTGATCTTCACCGGTGGGGGTACCGAGTCGTGCACGCTGGCAGTCTCGGGCGTCACCCGGGCGCATTCGCGGGCTCACGCGCACACCACGATCGTCCACTCCGCGGTCGAGCACCACGCGGTGATTGACGCGGCGCGCATGATGGCCGACTCCCTCCCGTCGGTCGAAGTGCGTGAAGTGGCGGTCGACGAGGACGGGGTGCTCGACCTCGAGGCGCTGCACGACACCCTCGATGAGACCGTAGCTCTCGTCAGTGTCATGTCGGTCAATAACGAGACCGGCGTGGTGCAGCCTCTTGACGCCGTGGCCAGTGCGGTTGCCGCACGCGGTGTGGGCCACGTCGTGACGCACACCGACGCCATCGCGGGTGCGCCGTGGTTGGACCTGGCCACTTTCGCCGTCTCGATGGACGCGGTGTCGCTGTGCGGGCATAAATTGGGCGGTCCCGTCAACAGTGGGGCGCTGATCTTACGGCGCGAACTGGTCATCGAGGCCATGATGCCCGGCGGAGGCCAAGAGCGTGGACGTCGCGGCGGAACAGTGGACGTCGCGGCGTGCGTGGGTCTGGCCGCCGCCGTGCGAAGCGTCGAGAAGGAGAGGCTCGCCGGTCACGATCTCGTGAGAGAGTTTCAGTTGAAGTTGCGTACGGCCCTGGCGGCGTTGCCCGGTGCCCGCGTGACGGCTCCCGGGGTAACGACCGTGCCCGGAACGGTGCACCTTACGTTCGAGGGCCTCGCGAGTGATGAACTGCTGTTCCTACTCGATCAAGACGGCGTTTACGCGTCGGCGGCATCGAGTTGCTCGAGTGGCGCCGCCGTCTCGAGCCACGTGCTCGCCGCCATGGGCGTCGCGCCCGATCGGGCGCGTGGGTCCCTGCGACTCACGATGGGTCGTGAGACCACCGCCGAGGACGTCGATTCCGCCATTTCCGCGGTGACGCGGGCCGTAGATCGCTTGACCACCGAGTCGAAGGCTCGGGGGTAACTGGCAGACTAGGACCATGAAGGTTCTAGTGGCGATGAGTGGAGGCGTCGATTCGTCGGTGGCCGCGGCGCTGTTGATGGAGGCGGGCCACGACGTAGTGGGTGCCACTCTCAAACTCTGGGGCGGGGTCTCGGATTCGGGTTGTTGTTCGGTAGCCGACGTCGACGACGCTCGACGGGTAGCGCAGACCTTGGGCATTGATCATCACGTCTTCAACTACACCGAGGAATTCGAGGCGCTGGTGGTGACGCCGTTCGTGGAAGGGCACGCCCGAGGCACGTCACCCAATCCGTGCATCGAGTGCAATCGTCATATCAAATTCGACCTGCTCTTTGAACGCGCGCAGCGCTTGGGTTTTGACGCGGTGGCGACTGGCCATCACGCTCAAGTGCAGTGGCGTCATGATCAACCCTTCCTGGTGCGAGGGGCCGACACCGCGAAGGACCAGAGTTACGTTCTGGGTTACTTGCAGTCCGCCCAACTCGCGCGACTGCTGCTGCCCATCGGGGCCATGACCAAGGACGACGTCCGGGCCCACGCTGAACGAGTGGGGCTGCGTACTTGGGATAAGCCCGATTCCCAGGACGTGTGCTTCATCGAGGCGTCCAAGGGCCGAGAAGTCTTCTTACGTAGCCGCATCACCCTGACGAGTGCGCAGGTGGTGGACCGGGCGAGTGGCGACGTCGTTGGTCACACCGACGCGGCCGAACTCATGACGGTGGGCCAGCGCCGTGGTGTGGCACCCGGACGCGACGGCGCCAAGCGCTTCGTCGCCGCGGTGAACGTGGCCGCGGGACGGGTCGAGGTGGGGCGACTCGAGGACGTGATGGTCCACGCCGTGGACCTCAACGAGGCGTCCCTCACTTTCGCCCGCAACGCCCTGGGCGACGGCGCGCGAGTCTGGGCGCAGTGGAGCGCGCACGGGAACCCACGGCGCGCCACGTTGCGCCACGGCGCGCGCTGGACCCTCGAACTCGAGGAGGCCGCGCGCCCCGTGGCGGAGGGTCAGACGGTGGTGTTCTACGCGCTGGGTGATCCCACGGTGGTCGAGGGCGCCGCCCTCGTGGGGCGATGACCAGCGCCGCACAACGCGCGAGGGACCTGCGTGAGGTGATCGCTCGACACTCCGAGGCGTATTTCGTCCGCGACGAGCCCATCCTGCCTGACGCGGACTACGACGCCCTCGTGCGCGAGTTGCGAGAGCTCGAGCGTGACCACCCCGAGTTGGTCGATGCTCACAGCAATCGGGTCGGCGCGCCGGCGTCCCTCGTCTTTTCCCCGGTGCACCACGCCGAGGCGATGTTGAGCCTGGACAACGTCTTTGACGTCGACGAATTGCGGACCTGGAGCGACCGGTTGACGAAGGGACTGGCCGCCGTGACCCCCCCGGTGTTCTCGGTGGAGCCGAAAATCGATGGTCTGGCGCTGTCGATTACCTACGTCAAGGGAGTGTTGGTGCAGGCCGCGACCCGCGGTGACGGTCGGGTGGGGGAGGACGTGACCGAGAACGTGCGTACGATCGCCAACGTGCCTCGTCGCCTCGTCGACGTGCGCGGCACCGTCGACGTGCGCGGTGAGGTCTTTCTGGCCAAAGCCGACTTCGAGCGACTCAATGAGGCTCAGCGCGCGGCCGGCGCCAAACCCTTCGCGAATCCGCGCAACGCCGCCGCGGGCAGTTTGCGCCAAAAAGATCCCGCGGTGAGCGCGTCGCGACCGTTGTCGTTCCTGGCATATCAGGTCGTGGATCGCGACGCGACTTTGCGCTTGAGCACGCACGGTGAGTCCCTCGCGCGCCTGGCGACGTGGGGCTTCCTCGTGGCCCCCGAGACCACGAGTGTTACGGGCGTGGAGGAGATGATCGCGCGCACCACGTGGTTCGAAGATCACCGCCACGATTTCACCTACGACATCGATGGCACCGTCGTGAAGCTCGACGACCTAGCCAGTCGCGCCGTCCTCGGCTCGACGAGTCGCGCACCACGTTGGGCGATCGCGCGCAAATTCCCCCCCGAGGAGAGAACGACTCGGCTGGTGAGCATCGAGGTGTCGATTGGTCGAACGGGTCGCGCCACGCCATATGCGGTGCTCGAATCGGTGGTCGTGGCGGGTTCTCGCGTGTCGATGGCGACGCTGCACAACGAGGACCAGGTGCGAGAGAAGGACGTGCGCCCGGGCGACCTCGTCGTGGTTCGTAAGGCCGGCGACGTTATCCCTGAGGTCGTGGGCGCGGTGCCGGTCGAAGGGGAGGCGCGAGGCGCGCCGTGGCGATTTCCACCGACGTGCCCCGAGTGCGGGGGCGCGCTGCGTCGACTTGACGACCAGAGCGACACTTACTGCGTGAATCCGGCGTGTCCCGCTCAACAACTGCAGAAGATCGCGCACTTCGCCTCGCGAGGCGCCCTCGATATCGAGGGGCTCGGTGAACAACGCGTCTCCCAGTTCCTCAGCGAGGGATTGATCCACGACGTCGCGGACCTCTTCACCCTCGAGGTCTCCTCGCTCGCGGCCCTGGAAGGATTCGGTGAACTATCGGCGGCGGGACTGGTGGCCCAGATTGCGCGCGCCAAGACCGCCCCCTTGAGTCGGGTGCTGGTGGGACTGGGCATTCGACACGTCGGACCCGTCGCCGCTCGGGAATTAGCGCAACGATTCGGCACTTACGACGCCCTGGCCCAAGCGCCGTTGGAGGAGTTAGAGGCGGTGGAAGGTGTCGGTCCCGTCATTGCCCAATCGGTCTTCGAGTACGCGCGCGACGACGACGCGCGCGAACGCATGCGCCGTATGGCCGAGGTGGGAGTGGAGTTGCGTGAACCGCTGGACTCGACGTCGATCGAGGCGACCCTGGAGGGGCGCGCGGTCGTGGTCACCGGAACCGTGGAGGGATACTCGCGCGACGGAGCCGCAGCGGCCATTGTGGCGCGCGGGGGGACGTCGCCGGGTTCGGTGTCGGCCAAGACCTACTGCGTGGTCGTGGGTGAAGCCCCGGGTAATGCCAAGGTCACCAAGGCGCGCGGGGCGGGGGTGCCCATGATCTCGGCCGCCGCGTTTGAAGAACTCCTCGAGACCGGAACCTGGTCGGCTACCCTCGAGTAAGCAACGAAGTAGGGTTGAGGTCGCTAATGATGCCATCTTCTTTTGCCCCCGGACACGAGTTCGCCGGGCGCTATCGGCTGAGTGACCTGCTCGGCGTCGGTCATACCGTTGAGGCCTACCGAGCCCAGGACCTGACGTTGCAGCGCGAGGTCGTCATCAAGGTCCTCCGATCGAATCTCGCCGCCCACGAGGAGGTGCGCCGCGCCTTTCGCGACAACATCATCCTGGCCGCCGCGTTCCGACAACCGCACCTGGCGCGCGTCTACGACGGCGGTCAGCAGGCTGGTTCGATCTTTATGGTGGGCGAGTACCTCGCTGGGGGGTCGCTCGAGGATATTTTACGGGCGGGACACATTCTCAGTGTCGAGGAGGCGGCTCGTCTCGGTCGAGATGTCGCGGGAGCTCTCGCGTACCTACACGAACGAGGCGTGGTGCACGGGGCCCTCTCGCCGAGCAAAATCCTCTTCGACGAGTCGGGCCACGTGCGTGTCTCTGACGTCGCGCTCGTGGGTTTGGCCGACTCCCACCAATACGCCACCACCCGTGACGACGTCCGGTATTTGTCCCCCGAACAGGCCCGTGGAGAACCAGTGACGGCCGCCTCGGACGTGTACGCCCTGGGACTGATTCTTTTCGAGGCCGCGACAGGCACGACCCCCTTCGAGGGGGCCACCGTGGAGGCCATGTTGCGCGAGCGACTCCTCGCACCCCTACCGCTCCGGCCCGAACTCGGGGGGCTCGACATTGTCTTAGCGCAGGCGACGGTGCCCGACGCCCTCCTACGCTCGTCGGCGTCAGAGTTGGTCGGTCGACTCTCGGGAGTCGTCCCCGATGACGAATCGTTCGTCAAGTACGTTCACCCTTCGCCGTCGTTGCTCGGAAGTTTCACCTTGGCCGAACCCCGCCAGTCGGTCGGTTTTCGTCCCCCGTCCCCCAACCAGATCGTGTCGTCGCCGCGCACGTCGCCCACGTTTGGCCAATCCGCGGCCGCGCGTCATTCCGCCCCGCCGCGCCGCTCGGCGCCGGGTTCCTTCGATGATCTCGCACCGATCGGGTCGGTGCGACGGCGTCCCATGTACCTCGCCGCGGCCGCGTTGTTAGTAGTCCTCGTCGTGGGGGTGGCCCTCGCGTGGAATCTCGGCTATCTCTCGGCCAAGCACACCGCCCCTAATATCTCGGGTCTCACACTCGCGGAAGCGTCGTCTTTGGTGAAGAGCGACGGATTGACGCTCGACGTGGTATCGCACGTCGCGTCGTCCACGGTCACCTCTGGCCACATCGTAAGTCAGGTTCCCGTAGCGGGCACCAATGTGGCGAGTGGCGCACACCTCAAGGTCGTGGTCTCGAGTGGACCCGCCGCGGTCCTCGTGACGCTGCCGACGAACCTGCTGGGCGTGAGTTGTGCCAGCGACACCGCGGTGTTGGCGACGCTGCACGTGACGGCGACCTGCCCGGCGACCTCGACGATGCCCAGCGCCACGGTCGCCCACGGCCTCGTCGCCGAAATCAAGTACATCACCACTACGAATCCACTCGCGGTGCCCAAAGGCGCCGCGGTGGTTCTAGTGACATCGTCGGGCTCGACCTCGACCTCGACGGCGCCGACCACCACTGCGCCTGCGCCGACCACCACTGCGCCTGCGCCGACCACCACTGCGCCTGCGCCGACCACCACCGCGCCTGCGCCGACCACCACTGCGCCTGTGCCGACCACCACCGCGCCGACCACGTCGACCACTGTGGCACCAGCGACGCTCCAGATGCCCAACCTCGTGGGTATGAATCAAGCCGAAGTCGCCACCGCGATGAAGGCCGCGGGCCTCTACTACTCGACGAGGGGAACGGGGGCGGGAACGGCAACATCCGCGCCGACGTGGACCCGCGTGGTATCTACTCTTCCCGCCGCCGGGACCTCGGTGCCTTACAAATCAACCATCATTTTGAATGTTGCCACGTAGGCCCAATACCGTTTACTTAAGCGGAGATGATGGTCGGAATACGCTCTGGTGGTCGTGTTGGATTTCGATGTTCAGGTCGCTTGACTCCGTAGCTCGACATCTTGCGTTTGACGACGCGCGCGTTCGATCGATGGCGTCGGGGCGCGAGTAGTTCGAAGAGTAGTTCTGATGTTGCTTGACATTGTGCGG
>JAJZEN010000113.1 GCA_021828545.1 Actinomycetes bacterium | reverse complement strand
GGCCTTTATGTGACTATAATACCCCATAGGGTATATAATTCTTTGAGTAATGCACGGTCGCACTCGCCTGAGGCGATCGATGGGTGCAGGCGCGGGGAGGAAGAAGTCATGTGTTATCAGATTGTGTGCGAGAGGTGCGCGAAGCCGACGTGGAACGGTTGCGGCAACCACATCGACGAGGCGCTCGCGGGCGTAGCGATGAGTGACCGGTGCGCGTGTGACGCACGCGTGGGTACGTCGGGCGACGCGCCGAGCGAGGGCACGTTCTCCCGATTTCTCGGGCGTTGAGAGTTGCAATCGCCAACCCAGGCGTGGCGCGACGCGCTCGGCGCGTGGGCACTTCCCGAGGAGATCGTCAATTCGGCACCCGAGAGCCCGTGGATTCATCCCCCGGTGCTCTTCGATGTCCCCAACGTCATCGCGCCGTCACCGTCGCACCTTAGGGCGCGTGAAGTCCTGACGGACGGTGACACGGTGCTGGACGTTGGGTGCGGAGGTGGCATCGCGGCCTTCGCTCTCACGCCGCCAGCGAACCATGTCATTGGCGTCGATCACCAACCCGAGATGCTCGCGATGTTCCGCGCCAACGCGATCGCCCGCGCGCTCACGTGCGAAACGGTGGAAGGGGTCTGGCCCAACATTGCTCCTGATACCCCTCGCGCGAACGTCGTGACCGCGCATCACGTCGTGTACAACGTCGCCGATATCGGCCACTTCCTTCTTGCGCTGGACGACCATGCGAAATCTCGAGTGGTGCTCGAGATGCCCGACCGACACCCCTTGGCATCGATGACCGACGCGTGGCGCCATTTTTGGAACCTGGAACGGCCCCACGGTCCTACTCCAGACGACCTGCTCGACGTCTTATGGGAACTGGGCTTGACGGCGCGTCGAGAGCAATGGCGCGGTGAGATGCGCGTTGAGCAGGATCTCGCTCAGGCGGCCCACTTCATGCGGATACGACTATGTCTTCCCGCATCGCGAGAGGGCGAGGTCCTCGACTTCCTCGAGTCGCACGAGCAACCGACGGCGCGGTCGCTCTCGACGATCTGGTGGGACGTCACCGCGCGCGACGAGTGAGGCGCACCACGAGTGGCGACGTCGCCTCCGTCGCGATGTTACTGGCGGTCGTGCCCTACCGGGGTCCCAGTTGACCTACTCCGCTGGCCTTTGAGGAGAATGAGGTTGCCGACGCAGGGGCGCAGCACTTGGCTTGGCGCCGATGCGTGGCGTACGTGGGGTCGGTAGTGGACGGCCGCGAGACCTTTGTGTCCATCAAGATGGCTAACCCGGTGTAGGTGACTTCGACGTCGCGCCAGGGGCTGCGGGATCGAAACGATCCCGCAGCCCCTGGCGCGACGTGTCAATCGTGGAGACGGTGGATGTGAGTTCGTCAGTGCGAGAACCGTACCTTAGGCAGTACCCGGCCAAGCCACGAGGGAACGTGCCAGCTCAGGTGCTGACCATAGCGCAGCACGATCGGCAGCAAGACGAGTCGCACGATGAATGCGTCGAGGGCGACCGCCACTGCGAGAATCACGCCCATCTCCTTGGGCGCCAGCGGACCCGAGAGCGCGAAGGTCATGAAGACCGCGATCATCACCGCCGCCGCGGAGAGGACGACCCGTCCCGATCCGCGCACCGAACCAATCATCGCATGTTCGGGGTGCGCGTGTGTCTCGTAATGTTCCTTGGCCGCGGAGAGCATAAAGAGGGTGTAGTCCATGGCGACGCCGAAGACCATAGCCCCGAAGAACAAGGGTCCCCACGCGTCAACGAAGCCCTGGGATTGGAAGTTCAAGATGCCCGACAGGTCGCCGTTCTGAAAAATCAAGCGGGCGATTCCGAACGCACCGGCGACGGAGAGCGAGGTGAGCAGTACACCCGCGGCCGCGATGAGCGGGGCGCCGAGGGCGATGAGGAGGAGGAGAAAACCGAGGGCGATGAGCACACCAAAGACGATCGGGGTGTAGTGCGTCAACGACATTTGGAGGTCGTAGTTTTCCGCGGCCGCGCCACCAACCAGTGACCCCGCCGGTACGGCCGAACGTACGCGGACGATGGTCGCCTCGGTGGCGATCGTTGAGGGTCCCGTCGTCGGCACGACCTGGTCGAGGGTCCAACCGTCGTTCGTGGGTCCCTGCGACACGTCAGCGACGCCCGGGAGAGGCCTGAGCGACGCGAGGGCTACCGCACGTAGTCGCGCGGGGACGAGAACTTGTAGGGTGCCCGGTGCGCCGGGTCCGAATGCGGACGCCACCTGTGCGTAGCCCACGCGCGCGTTCGCGCTGGGCGGGATGATCGTGATTGAGGGCATGTTGGTGCGAAGCCCTATGACTGGCGCGGCGGCGAGCACGAGAATCGCGAGGGCACCTACGCTGAACCACGCGGGATGACGCCACATGGTGCGCCCCCACGAGTGCAACATGTTGTCGAGGCGACCGGCATGCTCGAGGTCCGGATGACGCCGCCGTAGACGCACTTGCCCCTTACTGATTCGCGTCCCGAGGCGACCGAGCACGGCGGGGAGCAGTGTCAGGGTCGCCGCCAGGACGGCGACGACGGACAGCATGATGCCCAAGGCCATACTGCGAAAGGCGGGACTGGGTACGAGCAAGATTGACGCCAGCGAGGCTAGTACCGTGACCGCGCTGAAGGCCACGGCTTTACCCGCGGTGTCCATGGTCTCAGCGACCGCGGCGACGACGGCGTCCTTGTCACCCGCAATCGCGCCTCGACGCGCGAGGGCGGAGCGGAAGCGTACGACGATGAAGAGTGCGTAGTCAATGCCGAGGGCGAGGGCGAACATTAGGGCGAAGTTGAGTGCCCAGATCGAGACGGGGAATGCGTGGGTGAGCATCACTAGGGCGCCGGCCGCTACGAGGAGGCCGACCATGGTGAGCAGCAGCGGGAGACCGGCGGCCACGAGACTGCCGAAGGCGATCACGAGGATCACCATGGTGACGGGCCACGACAACATCTCAGACCGCAGCATCGCGGAACGATTGGCGTTATTGAAGTCCGCCCACAACGCGCTGTCGCCAGTGAGGGTCAGTGACACGTCGGACGTCGAGAGGCGCTGGATGGGTGCGGCGAGGTCGTTGGCGGCCTTCACCATAACGTTCGTGCCGGCTCTCGAGCCCGCAGTGATGATAGCGGTGCGGCCGTTACGAGAGATAGTTGTGCCCGGACTTGGCATGACAACCGTGGAGACGCGCGCGTCGGCGTGCAGCATCGCCGCGGCCCTCTTGACGAGGGAGATCGCAACGGGGTCATTCGCTATTTGTGCGTTCTTGTCGACGACAACGACCTGGAGCGCCGCCGAGCCCAGTCCTGAGAAGTCGCGTTGGATGATATCGCGAGCGTGCACCGACGGGCTCGATGAGTCTTGCCAGCCCGCTCCGGCCAAGGCGGTCTCGACCTGAGGGGCAAAGACGCCGAAGACGACGAGGATCGCGAGCCACGAGAGAAGGACTAACCGCAGGTGAGTTGCCGTCCAACCCCCCAGACGAGCGAAGACGCTGGCGTGCTCGCGCAATGGTGACGGGTTCCCTTCCGTTCGGGGTCGTGGGATCGATGCGTGGTCGACGTCGTTCATGGTGATCTCCTCGTGGTCAGAGGCCGACTGCGAGCGCAGGGTGGCCATCGGGGTTCTCACCACGTTAGCAGATACCCCCTAGGGTATATACCTCACATGTCAAGACGGGTCCCCGGTCATTGAAATCGACGATCGAGTAGTGAGATGATAGAGAGTCCTTACGGGCCCGTCGAGCGACGTTGCCCCCTTTCGGGTCGTTGCGGGCGGTGTGCGCGTACCTTGACGATTAGTGCCCCGGACTCAGTGCGGCCACCGCGGACCTCGATCGAGACGGGGCCCAATCATTGGCCCCCATGGCTGATGTAGTGAGTCTTCGGCGAGTGGAGTTACGCGACTGCCGTGATGGATTCTTCGACGACTTCGGCGGAGTGATACGGCGCTCGGTCCAAGACGAGATTAGTGTGGTGGGCTCACGGGTTTTTGCGTCCTCGTCGGGGCTATGTTAGAGATGGCGGCGACGACGTCACGCGTCGTGGTCGGTGGTGATGTCGTGGGGCGTGGTGAGGATTACGCCGACTGCGTCGTCCGCGTGGACCGATCCCGCCAGTTACGCGAGAGAGACTGGCCCGTGTCGCAGGTCTCTCAACACCCACGACGAGCGCGCCGCTGTGACCTTACCGGCGACGTCGCGTCGATTCGATGGCCATCTTCTCTCGGCGGTGTTCTCGCCCGAGCGGCCCCCGGTGTGTGAGCGTTCGACCTGCGCATACCGAGTCGCGCGCTGGACCAACGCTCGCGAGCGTCCCAATGTCGGGATGCACGCACACCGAGACGGCGCCAGGGTCGCTGAGGCCCGGGGCGAACCCGTCGCGACTGTATATACCCATAGGGGTATATACTATTCGACGTGCGTCGACCACTCGTCGGCGAGACGGGCCTCGGGTCCCGTGGGTGAAAGAAGAATGATGGGTCCGGTTCATTTCATGTCAACGGTCGTCGGACGCGCGCTGGGCGTCCTGATCGGTGCCGGGCTCATCGTGGTCGGTTTCGCCACCGGTGGCGAGTGGACGACCTTGTCGGTCATTGGCGTAGTCCCGTTGCTCGCTGGCGTCATAAATATTTGTCCGCTGGCTTTGATTCTCGGCCCGCTGATCAAGGAGCACTAGGACCATGAGTCACACCCGTGGATGCTCCTGGTCAGACGTCGGCCCTCAGGGGTCGATCGCGTCGTGCATACAACGAGCGAGGAGCGGCGATGCGGCCGCGCGAGAGAGCTTCGTCGTGCGAAGAAATTGTCACCCTGATGCCTGTGCTGCGCGAAGTGGTGATCGCCACAGTGTGCACGCTGATCGCCGTGGTGCGCGCAAAATGTCTGATCAAACGGAGAATGAATAGTGGTTCGACGACCGAGAGAATTCAGCGGCTCGTCGCGAACGTGGACGAAAGGAGAGAAATGAGAGTCGTCATCATCGGGGGAGTGGCTGGTGGAATGTCCGCCGCGACGAGGCTTCGGCGCTTGGACAGTGACGCGGACATTATCGTGCTCGAGAAGAGCGGTCACGTCTCCTACGCCAACTGCGGGTTGCCGTACTTCGTGGGCGGCATCATCAAAGACGAGGAGGATCTATTGTTGCAGACCCCCGCGTCACTCTTTGATCGATTCCGACTTGACGTGCGAGTGGACACTGAGGCGATCGCCATCGATATCGTGAGCCAGATCGTGACTGTGCGCGACCTCGTGAAGGATCGTGATTACGAGATTCCCTACGACTACCTCGTGCTGAGTCCCGGTGCGTCCCCCGTGGTTCCACCAATTCCCGGTGTCGAACGCGCCCTGGCGCTGCGGACCGTTGAAGACGTCCAACGGATGGTCGACGAAGTGGAGAACGCTCCGCGTTCCGCCGTGGTGATCGGCGGCGGTTTCATCGGAGTGGAGATCGCGGAAAACCTCGTGCGCCGGGGAATCTCCGCGACGATCGTCGAAGCGATGGACCAAGTGCTTGCCCCACTGGACAGTGAAATGGCGTCCCCCGTGGTTGACGAGTTGCGCCGTCACGGTGTCGCCGTGCACCTGGGAGATTCGGTGGAGAAGATTTTGGCCGAGACCGTGCAACTCGCTTCGGGTCAACTCATACCGGCCGAACTCGTGATCGTGGCCATTGGCGTACGGCCCGAAACTGGTCTCGCACGACGAGCGGAACTCGCCATCGGTGATCGCGGCGGTATCGCGGTCGACGAGTTCAACCGCACCAGTGCGGAGAACGTGTACGCGATTGGCGACGCCGCCGAGAAGGTCGACGCCCTCGACGGTTCGGCAACGCTCGTGCCACTGGCGAATCTCGCAAACCGAGAGGGTCGCGTGGTTGCCGATCACATCATGGGACGACCGGTCCGGTCAAGGGCCACCATCGGAACCGCTATCGTGAAGGTCTTCGGTCTCACCATCGCCGCGACCGGTTGGAATGAGAAGCGGCTTCGTCAAGCGGGCCGCGCCTTCGTCGCGATCCACACTCACCCTTCGTCGCACGCGGGGTACTACCCGGACGCCAGGCCCATGTGTCTCAAACTGCTGGTGGATCCGATCTCGGGTGAGATTCTCGGCGCACAAGGGGTGGGCAGCGACGGACTCGACAAGAGGATAGACGTGCTCGCGACGGCCATCCGCGCCAGAATAACGGCGCCCGAGCTCGCAGACCTCGAACTGGCCTACGCACCACCGTTTGGATCGGCGAAGGACCCGGTCAACATGCTCGGTTACGTCGCCGAGAACGTCCTATCGGGCCTCGTCGCGACGGTGCAATGGCACGAGGTCGACCACTACCGTCGCGAGGGCGCACAATTCGTCGACGTTCGCACGCGCGACGAATTCGCTCGCGGTACGGTGCCCGGAGCGATTAATCTCCCACTCGACGAGCTTCGCGAGCGTGTCGACGAACTGCGCCGCGGCGTGATTATCGTCAATTGTCAGGTGGGCCAGCGTGGTCATGTGGCGACGATGCTTCTCAAGGGACTCGGCTTTCACGCGATGAACCTCGACGGCGGCTACCGCACGTGGCGATGTTCACCTGCCGCGATCGAACTTGCGCCCGTGGCCTGAGCTCGTCACGACCAGAGCGACGTACCCACAAGAGAAAGGTATTAAAAAAAATGTGCCAAAAGACGACCTGTAAGAGGTGCGGCAAACCTACCTGGAAGGGATGCGGGAACCATATTGAGCAAGCCCTGGCGGGCGTACCCAAGAATCAACGTTGCGCCTGTGCGCGAGATGACGGACAGACGGTCTCTGGTCGTGGGCTGTTCGCGCGACTTCGCGGCAAATAGGTCGTTCAGCCCTCGGTCAGTTTCCAGTGACTCGGAGCCCAAATACTGACGGAGAACCGCGAGAGGGAGTGCTGGGCAGGCGAGAATCACGTTACGAAGGTTCGACGAACGTCGTCGTTCGGGAGTAGTGGGACTTCATCTGGATTTGTGTCGCCGCCCACGTCGTTCATTGTGTGGCGCAGATCAGAATCATGAGAGGACCTAGCTGGGGTTCCTCGTGCGTCCGCTAACGCGGCGGATCGGTGTGGTGTGCCCAGTCGAGGGTTACTGGGGGCCAAAGTGGGACGTGACGAGAATTTTTTGGCACTTGAATCGGCGATTTCTAACGAGGACGAAACCTTTGGCGCGCGTTCACTGGTGAACGTCGTACTCGCGCTCGCGAGGAGTTGTCGAAGGGCCAGCGCGTCCCTCGTTCTCCCGCCCGGACGTTGACGGCTTCGCGGAATTGAATCTCTCGGTTCCTCGGTTCCTCGGTGACCTAGGGGACGAGGACAATGAGCTTCATCGCAGTGACGTCGAGTTGGAGGATCGTCGGGACGACGTCCGTGACTGATCCGGTGGCGCACGAGAAATGATTCTGAGGGGTGCGATCGGATCGGCGCCGAGTTGAGACCCTAGTGGAGGCGCACCGGATCCGTGGTTGGGACCGGGCGAGGCGAGTTCTCATGGGTCGATCCGTCATAGGGTTAGAGATATCGCGACGAATACTGGCGCGATTATGTCTCGGGCACTGTTTCTCACGCTGAATGAAGCAACGAGCCGCGACCGCGCGTCATGGGCGTCAACCCACCAATCTTCAGAACGCGGGATTCGTGGCGCGATTAGTCCCGAGCGCGCCGCGACGTTCTCACAGCACGCGAATGAAAACTGCGCGGGGCACCGAGATGAGCGTTACGAAAATTAGCCCGTGCGTGCCTGACCAGAGGCGTTAGAACGTGATCTTTGTCGGCGCAGCACTTATATGGATTGGCTCCCTTCATCGCGTACACCTACCGTGGTCCGTCGGCGGGATCATCGTAATGATCGGCCTGGTGCTGCGGTTGATGGAGACCTTGGGGTGCATGATGGGCGTGGTGACGACGTCATTACAACTAGTCGCCGGGATCGGACGCGTCACTCTCGTTCACGAAGGGGATTGATGAAGGGGAGGACGAACCATCTCGTTGGTTGCGCTGAGGTAGTGATGGAAAGTTTGACGAGCGTGGACAAATCCATTGCCCGACCATCGACGGAGTTATGCCCATCGTGGCGATGAGACAGATGGCCTGGAGATTCTCTTCGAGGTCTTCCGCTCGAATGGGTGCTCGATGCGCCATTACGGAATTTCTCAGCAAAGTGCCAATGTAGAAGGGGGGGACCCGCGCTGTTATAGTCGGCACCTAACCAGGAGAACTCGTGTTGCCAAGGTTCCGCGTCACCGCAGTGGCGGTTGCAGTTGGTTTGTTCGTCGTCGCACTTCCCGACGTGTCTTTCGCCGCGTCGAACCCCACCCCGACGATTGTCGACCAGGTGATCGTTTCGAGTTTCTCCGAAAAGGGCGACCTCATCGATCACGCGGCCTCCGCCGTCTACGCCGGTGCTTGGGCCCACGTGGTGGCGACGGCGACCGGTATCTTCCTTTCCCACCGCGGTCCGGGTTCGGTCTCCTTCACTTTTGACCCCGTCGCCGGCCTGAAATTCACCGTGGGTCAATATAACAACCTCCAGCGGGCCCCCTTCGCTTCAGCTGGATTCGCCGGCATCAACACCACGGGACCGGGTGAGCGCGCGGGATGCGCCCGCGTGACGGGGAGCTTCCATATCTGGGATATTGCGACCAACGCTGAAGGAACGCTGACTCGGCTCGACCTCACCTACGTCGAACATTGCGACGCTCTCGCGCCGTCGAACTTCGGGGAGGTCTTAATCAACGACTCTCCCCACGTGGGTACGCTTAGCGCATCGGCCGCGCGCATCGTTTTTCCCGACGAGACTCCACGATTGCCCTACGTGCTTTTCAATTCGTCGGCGACCCCTGAGTCGGTCATGCTACGACCGCGCGGCGCCGAGGTGTCGCACTTTTGGCTAATCCCACTCAAGGCGTCTTGTGAGTCCCTCGTGCCGGCCCACGCGTCGTGCGACTACCTAGTGCACTTCGTGCCACCCAAGCCCGGTACCTACGCGGCGACCTTGCTCGTTTCCGCTGGCGGAGCGACTACGTCTCTCGTCCTTTCGGGCTACGCCCCGTAATTCCAGAGTGAATTGAGATCTGATCGTTGTGCGCACCGCCCACCTCATTCGTGCGGACGTGGTCCACCTGTTGCCTCATGTCAAATCCTCCGCGAAGATTGATTC
>JAJZEN010000014.1 GCA_021828545.1 Actinomycetes bacterium | reverse complement strand
AGGACGACCAGGAACAAGATATTGCCCGCGAGTATCTGGTAGCTCGGGTTGATGTGTGCGCCAAATTGTTGGGCGACCCCCAAGCCGATGCCACCCACCAACGTGCCCCAGAGAGATCCGATGCCCCCGATAACCACGACCTCGAAGGCGAACAACAAATTGGCCCCGCCCGAGGTGGGGGCGAATTGGGTCATCATGCCGTAGGCGATTCCCGCGAGCGCCACGGTGGCGAAGGCGATCGCCGCGGCGACACCGAAGATGTGGCGATAGTTGGCCCCGCTGAGTTGAGCGGCCTCCTGGTCGTCGGCGACCGCACGAATCAGTCGACCGACGCCGGAGTGGGAGAGAAAGATCTGGAGCGCGAGCAATACCAACACCGCCGTCGCCAGGACCGCCATCGATACGTAGGAGACGTAGATGATCGACGTCGGGTGCCAGGACTCGCCAATCAACGAGCCGATGTTGACCGACTGCCCATTGGCGGAGTAGATCTCCAAGAGCAGGTTCTCGATGACCACCGAGAGTCCGAAGGTCACCAGCAGCGTCGTGAAGGGGTCGCGATCGATGCTCTTTTGAATCAGCGTGCGTTGCACCACGTAACCCACGACGGCGAAGAGAGGAACGACGACGAGGAAGGACCACAACTCAGGGATGTGCAGGCGCGGCGTCAAGAACACCGCGACGTACCCAGCGACGACCGCCATGTCACCGTGCGCCAGGTTGATGACCTTGAGGACACCGAACATGAGTGAGAGTCCGCAGGCGAAGAGCGCGTAGAAGCCTCCCACTAGTGCGCCCTGGATGATGATGTTGAGCCAGGTCACTCGCCCAACCCCGCGACGCGAAGGGTGGCTTCGTGACTCGCCCCAAAGTATGCGCGATCGATCTGCTCGTTCGTGAATTCCGAGGGCACTCCGGTCATCGAGGTGCGACCTTCGAGCAAGCAGTGGACGCGGTTCGCCGCGGCGAGACCCTGCGAGACGTCTTGTTCGACGATCAAGATGCTCACGCCCTGAGCGATGATGTCGGGAACGAGGGCGTAGATTCGTTCGACCACGATGGGGGCGAGCCCCAGGGAGAGTTCGTCGAGCAACAACACCCGCGGATTAGCCACCAGGGCGCGTCCGATCGCGACCGCCTGTTGCTCCCCTCCCGAGAGCTGCCAGACCGACTGCTTGCGTCGAGCGCGCATCCACTCGAAGAGTTCGTACACTCGTTCGACGCTGAAGGGTCCGGGATTAGCGTGGTACGCGCCCACCAGCAGGTTCTCCTCGAGAGTCATGGACGAGAAGAGTCGACGGCCCTCGGGTACGAGTGAAATGCCTAGTTTGACGCGGCGATACGGCACGACGCCGTTGATGTCGTGCCCCTCGAACAACACGCTGCCCGAAGTGGGTCGGTGCAGTCCCGCGATGGTGCGCAACAAGGTGGACTTGCCCGCGCCATTGGCGCCGATGATCGCGAGGATCTCCCCTCGCTGCAGGGAGAAACTCACGTCATCGAGGGCGCAGAGTTGACCGTGGTGCACGCACAAGGACCGAACCTCGAGCAGCGTGTCACTCACGAGACGCCCTCGACGATCCTCTTGCCGCCGAGGTACACCGAGCGCACCGCCTCCGAGGCGAGCACCTCCTTGGGCTCACCGTCGGCCACGATGACGCCACCCGCCAAGCACAAGAGCCGGTCCACGGTGGACACGAGCGCGCGCACCACGTGCTCGATCCACACCACCGCGATGCCGTCGTGTCGAAGGTCTCGGATGATCTCGGTGAGGAGATTCACTTCGAGGTCCGTGAGTCCACCGGCGATCTCGTCGAGTAACAGCACCCGGGGTGACGTCGCTAAGGCACGCCCGAGTTCGAGTCGCTTGCGGTGCAACAGGGTCAAGGATCCCGCGCGTCGGTTCGCGAAGTCGCCCAGTCCCGTGCGATCGAGCGCACCATAGGCCGCGTCGTAGCTCCGCTGACCCCGTAATTTCGCGCCCTGCTGGGCCGCCAGCAGCGTATTCTCAAAGACGGTCATATGTTCGAAAGGTCGAGGCACCTGGTACGTCCGACCGATACCGGCTCGCGCCCGTCGATTCGCGCTCAAGTGACCAAGATCAGCACCGTCAAAGGAGATCACTCCCGAGTCGGGCGCGATGTCGCCCGAGATCATCGAGAACAGCGACGTCTTCCCGGCCCCGTTGGGCCCGACGATACCCAGCGCATCGCCGCTGTCCAACTGGAAGGTGATCCCCTCGCCCACGACCACTTGACCAAACCTCTTTGACACACCCTCCAGTTGCAACAACGACACGTACTACTCGCTAGGCGTTCGTGGGCTCGAGGGTGCCGTTGATGGGGATTTTCTTGTTGAGTGAGTTGTCGACCACCCACTGGGACCACGGGTACTTCTTGTGACCCACGAGATCCGTCGAACCCCGCTTCCACTGGACCCCCACGGGCTGGATGATCCCGATCCCCTTGGCGGGACTCGCCAGTAGCGGATCGGCGCTCTTGGCGTTCATGTTGATCGGCCCGCACATGCCCTCGTAGTTCACCGATTGCAGCGCGTGGGCGACGTCGAGGCGATTGTGGGGATTCGATACCTTCTTCAGCGCCACGATCGCGATCTCGAAGAGCGCGTAGGTCGAACCCATCGACTGCACCCACTGTCCATTACCCTGCGCCTGGTAGGCGGCGGCGAACTGATTCGCCGACTGACCGGTCAGGGACGACTCGTAGGGCGAATACGGCGTGAACCACGCGTCGGTGGCGATGTTGTTCGACAACGCCCCCAGGGCGTAGGCGTCGGTCGGGAACAACATCACCTTGGCGACCGTCGCCAATTTGGGCTTGTAGTTCTGCTGTGACGCTTGGGTCCAGAACGACTGGAAGTCCGGCGGCAGAGGACAGTTCACGTAGAGGTCGCAGGACGTACCGCCCTTACCCCCCGTCTTGAACGTCTCGATCATCGACGAGTAATTGGTCGTGAGGTCGGTGTACGCCCCCCCGTCGACGAAGGTGTAGCCCCCCTGGGGGAACATGGCGTCGACCGTCGGCGCGAACGCCGCGCGAAACGCATTGCCGTCCGCGTCGTTCGGATACATCTCGGCGACGTTGTGGTTCGCCCTCGTTTGGTGGGCAATGCGCTCCCACATCGGGACGAAGGTTCCCGCAAAGTGCGGTATGCCGAAGAAGAACATCGAGTTATAGATCGGACCCTTCCCGGCCGCCGTGCCGTGAGCGGTAATCGACGCACCGCTGAAGCCGCCCCACCACGCTTCCCAGGGCACGACGGTCGCGAGACAGGGCACCTTGTACTGCTCACAGGTCGTCGCCACCGGAATGGTGGTCTCGGGAGCGGAGCTCGTGACGATCAGGTCACAGCCCGAGTTGATGAGTTCCTGGGTCACCTGCACCGCCACATTGGCGAGGGACTGCGTGTCCTTCTCAATGATCTCGATCTGGTACTTCGTCTTACCGATGGTGATGCCTTTGGCGAAGTAACTCGACGCGCGAATCTCCTTCAAGACGAAGTTGTCAGGTCCCGCGAAGTCCGCGAGCGCACCGGTGCGCGGCGAGACGTAGCCGATCTTGATGGTGCCGGATTTGGTCGCCGCGTGGGCGTCCGATACGTCGGCCAGACTCAACAGTGCCCCCGACGCCGCCATCGCGGCCGCGGCCTGGAGACCGAGACGACGACCGAATTTGAATTCACTCCAACCGGGTGCGCCTTCGGCGCCGACCGGATTAGTTTCCTCATTCATGTATTGACCCCCCAATAACTATTTCTGAGATTTTTAACACACTATTTCGTACATAAGCAACACGAATCTCACCGCCGCCCCAAAAGTTCGTCACCGACCCCCGTCAATCATCAGGCGTTGACCACGGGTTGATTCATATTTCGAAGGACTCGACGCGCGGCGAGACCACCTCGATCGATCTTGACGCTGACCTCGGCGACTTCGGGAAACGCCTGCGCACGCGCGTGCAGAACGTTCAACGCGTCGACGTCCTCTTGAACGACGCTCGTCTGCATTTTCTCCAGGAAGACGTCGACTTCCGCGTCCCCGACGCAGAAATCCCTCGCGAGAGCCCAGAAGTCGTACACGCGACCGTCGTGCGAGGGGGTGAGCCCGTAGAGGATCTTCATGTGAAAGGCGTGATCGTCGGTTCCGTCGGCGTCCGGGGGCTGACCCGGAGGGGCGATGCGCGCGTGCAACAGATAGAAACCCGGGGGGAAATACTCGATGTCCTGCCACCGGTCGATCTTGCCCACCAACCCAGTGGTGCGTGAATAGAACGGCGGGCACTCCACGCTGAGCATGTGGCGATAGACGCGCACCACGTTGGCGACCTCGTCAACCTCGACCTCGATGGGCGTCGTGGCCACTTCGGGCGTACCAATGGATCCGTTGTGCAGATAGGTCTCGTGCGAGAGGTCGAGCAAGTTGTCCACCAAGAGTTCGATCGGCGCGTCGATCCTGGCGACCCCCGCCACCGAGGACCAGTTCCCCGTGTCCACGAGCCAGGGCGTGGAGGGCAACTTCGAGTAGTCCGGCGGACCCGAACCCATCCAGATCCACACCCACGCCCCTTGTTGTACGACGACGTACCGGCGAACATCGGCCCGACCCGGGACCCGCTCTTGTCCCGGCACCGCCACGCAGTGGCCCTCGCAGTCAAAGGTGAAACCGTGGTAGCCGCACACCAAGTGCTCACCCACGACCGTGCCCAGTGAGAGCGGATAGCCCCGGTGCGGACAGTGGTCGGCCAGCGCCGTCATCTCGCCCGATTCCGTGCGGAAAATGGCGACGTGCTGACCCAGGATCTGTCGCGACAGAGGCTTCGTTTCAATCTCCGACGTCAGCGCCGCCACGTACCAGTAGTCGCGTAAGAACATCCGACCTCACCCCCCAGCAAACCGAACATCACCGCAGCGACCGTCGCGCGACGACGCGCACCTGGTGATTCTTCGCAACCTAGCAAAGGTGTGCTAAGCAATCAAGGATGTTTGTACTAGGGGGTTAATATGACGTTTCTCGATGCCGCGGCGTGGCAATCGAATATTCTTCTCGGCGAATGGCGCCCGGGCGGCGCGGGCGGCGCCCCCGTGATCGAGCCCGCCACCGGTGACGAACTGGCCCGCTCGGGACGGGCCAACGTCGACGACGTGTCGCTCGGCGCCGAGCTCGCGAGCTCGGCGCAACGTGACTGGGCCCAACGACCCTTCACCGACCGCGCCGCCATCCTGCGGCGCGCCGGTCAACTGTTCACGGACCACGCCGACGAGATCTCGGAGTGGATCATTCGCGAGTCCGGCGGCATCGGACCCAAGGCCGGTCTCGAAGTGCACGTCGCCGCTCAGGAGTGCTTCGAGGCGGCGGCGCTCGCGTCACACCCGACCGGAGAGATCCTGCGCAGTGAGTTCGCGCGTCTGAGTTTCTCTCGCCGCGTGCCCGCGGGGGTCGTCGGTGTCATCGCCCCCTTCAACTTCCCCCTCATCTTGTCGATCCGGTCCGTCGCGCCCGCCCTCGCCCTGGGCAATGCGGTGATCCTCAAGCCCGACCCGCGCACCGCGGTGTGCGGAGGGGTCGTGCTGGCGCGGGTCTTTGAGGAGGCGGGCGTGCCGGCGGGGGTCCTGAGCATGTTGCCCGGCGGCGCCGACGTCGGTGAGGCGATCGTCACCGATCCTCGAGTTCGCGTGATCGCCTTCACGGGTTCCACGGCGGCGGGCCGAAGGGTGGGCGCCCTCGCGGGTCAGCACCTGAAGCGCGCGCACCTCGAACTCGGTGGGAACTCCGCACTCATCGTGATGGGTGACGTGGACATCGAGAAGGCCGTGTCGGTGGGAGCGTTCGGCTCGTTCATGCACCAGGGTCAGATTTGCATGACCACCGGTCGTCACATCGTCGACGCGACGATCGTCGACGAGTACTCGGCGGCGCTCGCCGCCCACGCCAACCACACACCGGTCGGTGATCCCAAGAGCGGCGAGGTCGCGCTCGGTCCCCTGATCGACGCGACGCAGCGCGACCGGGTGCACGCCATGGTGAGTGACACCGTCGCCGCCGGAGCCACTCTCCTGGCGGGGGGAACGTTCGAGAACCTCTTCTATCGACCGACCGTTCTCACCAACGTGACGCCCACCTCACCGGCCTACTGCGAGGAAGTCTTCGGTCCGGTGGCCCCCGTCGTGTCGTACTCGTCCCTCGACGAGGCGGTCGCGATGGCCTCGGCGAGCCCCTACGGCCTCTCGCTGGGGATCCTCTCCGCCGACGGACTGCGCGCGCTCGAACTCGCCAGTCGCATCCCCACCGGGGCCATTCACATCAATGACCAGACCGTGGCCGATGAGGCCACCATTCCCTTCGGGGGCACGGGAAATTCGGGCAATGGCTCACGCATGGGCGGACTCGCCAACCTCGACGCCTACACCGAGACCCAGTGGGTGACCGCCCAGGCCGACCTGGCGAGCTACCCCTTCTAGAGGCTGTTGAGGTCCACGTAGTTGCGCGAGAGCACCGTCGACGCCTCGCGTGACGTCACCACCTGGCGCAGCCGCGCCCGCTGGACGCCGTTCTCGAACTCGTCGTCGAAACTCGGGTGCAACATCTGGGTCATATAGGTCGAGAACTCCTCGGCGCGCCAGACGCGTTCGAGGCACCGCTGCGAATACGTGTCGAGCAAATCGTCGCTGTGGTCCTGGAACTTGGCGCACAGCGCGCGCGCGAGCTCTCGCACGTCCGCCAGAGCGAGGTTCATTCCCTTGGCCCCCGTCGGCGGCACGATGTGGGCGGCGTCCCCCGCGAGGAAGAGGCGACCGTAGCGCATCGGCGCCACCACCACACTGCGCATCGCGGTGATACCGCGTTCGAGAATGGGACCGACGTTGAGGGCGGGTCGTTCGGTCGTGGCGAGACGCGTCGAGAGCTCGTCCCAGATCCTCTCGTCGGACCACTCGTCGAGGGACTCGTCGGGTCGAACACCGAGGTACAGACGACTCACCGTCGGCGAGCGCAATGAGTAGAGGGCGAAGCCATTTTGGTGGCGGCAGTAGATCAGTTCCTGCGTCGCGGGCTCGGCCTGGGCCAGGATCCCGAGCCACGAGAACGGGTAGGTCCGCTCGTACCGGCGCATCTCACTGGCGGGAACGGCGCGCGTCGCCACACCAAAGGTCCCGTCGCAACCCGCGACGTACTCGCACGACACCCGCGTGCGACCCTCGGGTCCCTCGAACTCGACGTAGGGAGCATCGCTGCGTAGATCGTCCATCGCGGTCACCTCGGCGTCGAAGTGGAGGGGCTCGCCACGCTCGAGACGCAGTCGCACGAGATCCTTGACGACTTCTTGTTGACCGTAGACGGTGATGGCGCGACCTTCGGCCAGGTCGCTCAGGGCCAGACGATGCGACGCACCTTCGAACCTCAGCTCGACCCCGTGGTGGACCAGACCCTGGCGCACCATGCGCTCGCCGGCGCCGGCGTCGGCCAGTAATTTAGCGATGCCGTCCTCGATGACGCCGGCGCGCACGCGCTGTTCGACGTACTCACGGCTTCGCCGTTCGACGACGACGTTGTCGATTCCCTCACGCGACAGGAGGTGCCCTAGGAACAGTCCCGCCGGTCCCGCCCCCACGATCGCTACGCGTGTCCGCAACTCCTTCATGGCATCCACTTCCCCGTCTCGTGTCCCAAAATTATCCCGGCGCGACGTATCGACAACGTCGCGGACTTCGTGTACTGTTCAGTTAATTAAACCCTAATGGAAACAACCGGCGACGTCCCACCACCGAGACCGTCGGCGTCCACCTGGAGGATCACATGCCCGTCGTCGTTCGCAACACGCCACGAACTCCGCTCGACCTCGTCGACGCGTTGGGTGAATTCGGGGTGGCGACCATTCACGAAGCGCAGGGTCGCCGGGGCCTCCTCGGGGCGCACCTACGACCGATATTTCGACCAGTGCGCGTCGCGGGGACCGCGTTGACCTGCGAGGTCGCACCCGGCGACAACTGGTCGATTCACGTCGCCGTGGAACAAGCGAGGCCGGGCGACATCCTCGTCGTGACACCCACGAGCCCGTGTGACGACGGCTACTTCGGGGAGTTACTCGCGACGAGCCTCCACGCCCACGGTGTGCGGGGCCTCGTCATCGACGCGGGGGTTCGCGACGTCGCGGAACTCACCGCCATGAATTTCCCCGTGTGGTCCACATCGATCAGCGCCCAAGGAACGGTGAAGGAGACGCCCGGCAACGTGCAGACGCCCATCGTGTGCGCGGGCGCCCACATTCGTCCCGGCGACGTGATCGTGGCCGACGATGATGGCGTCGTCGTGGTACCACGAGAGGACGCCGACGAGGTGCGCGCGGCCAGTCAACGTCGCGAGGACAACGAGGCCGACAAGCGTCGACGCTTGGCCTCGGGTGAGCTGGGGCTCGATATGTACTCCATGAGAGAGAGGCTCGAACGCCAGGGACTTCGCTACGTAGAGGCCGATGACCGATGAGTTCCCAACGCGCCATTCGTTGCTGCGTGATTCGTGGGGGCACGTCCAAGGGGCTGTACTTCCACGCCGGCGACCTACCCGAGGACACCGCGACCCGGGACGCCGTCCTCCTGGCGGCGATGGGTTCGCCCGACGTCCGTGAGATCGACGGCATGGGCGGGGGACATCCCCTGACCTCCAAGGTCGCGATCGTCCAGACGTCGGAGCGCGAGGACGCCGACGTCGACTATCTCTTCTTGCAGGTGTGGCCCGACCGCGCCGAAGTCTCGGACAATCAGAACTGCGGCAACCTCCTCGCCGGCGTCGGTCCCTTCGCCCTCGAAGAGGGCCTCGTGAGCCCCGCGGGCGACGCCACCGACGTGCGGATCTGGATGCAGAACACTCAGAGTCTCGCCGTGGCCCGCGTCGCCACGCCCGACGGCGAGGTGCGCTACGACGGTGACGCGCGAATCGACGGGGTGCCCAGCACGAGCTCCCCGATACCCATTGAGTTCCTCGACGTCGCGGGATCGACGTGCGGGAGTCTCTTGCCCACGGGACATCCCAGCGACGTCATCGACGGCGTGCGGGTGACCTGCATCGACAACGGCATGCCGGTCGTGTGCCTCCTGGCCGCCGACGTGGGACTGAGCGGCGACGAAGCCCCCAGCGAGATCGAGGCCAACACCGAGGTCTGCGCTCGCGTCGAGCACCTCCGACGCCAGGCGGGACCGCTGATGAATCTCGGCGACGTGGAAAAGGCCACGGTCCCCAAGATGAGTCTGCTCGCCGCACCGCGACGTGGGGGGACCGTGGCGACGCGCACCTTCATTCCCCAGCGCGTGCACGAGGCGATC
>JAJZEN010000043.1 GCA_021828545.1 Actinomycetes bacterium | reverse complement strand
GTTCGGGCCAGCGAGCGAGCGCTTCGACGGCCACCACCTTCGACGTCGCGACGTCGACGATCGGCTGGTACATCGGCTGGAGAAAACGCGGATCGAGCAGGTCCTCGAACGCAGTGCCGCTCCCCGTGCCCATGACCGACACGCTAGCAACACCGTTCAACAACGTCGCTCGTCGCACCGCGGCTCCACCACCAGCCCACGCTCACCCGCCGACGCGCCCTAGAAGTTACTCGTGTCGGCCACGTTGTCGAAGCGCGCGAACTCCCCCCGCCAGGTCAGGTGAGCGGTGCGCGTGGGCCCGTTACGGTTCTTGCCCACGATGATCTCCGCCTCCGCCTTCTTATCGTTCGGCACTTCGCCGTATTGCTCGGCGCGGTACAAGAACAGCACCACGTCGGCGTCTTGTTCGAGTGAGCCCGATTCACGAAGGTCACTCATCATCGGACGTTTGTCGGCGCGCTCCTCGAGCTTGCGCGAAAGTTGCGACAGCGCAATCACGGGACAACCCAACTCTCGCGCGAGGATCTTCAGGGAGCGACTCATCTCGGACACCTCGACCTGTCGATTCTCGGCGCGGCCGCGCGAACTCATCAACTGCAGGTAGTCGATGATCACTACGCCCAAGTCACCATTTTGCTGCTTGATTCGTCGCGCCCGTGATCGTACGTCCATGACGGTGAGGCTCGGGTTGTCGTCGATGAACACCTTGGCCGACTGCAGGTACCCGAAGGCGTCCTGAGCGCGGTTCCAGTCCGCGTCGCTGAGATCACCCGTGCGTAGTCTCGACGAGTCGATGCGCGCGGTCGAAGCGAGAATGCGCTCGGCCAACTCCTGGCGACTCATCTCGAGCGAGAAGAATAGGGCTGGTCGGTTCACGACCGCGCCCACGTGAGTCAGAATTCCCAGCGCGAAGGCCGTCTTACCCATCGCGGGGCGCGCGCCGACGATGGTGAGGCTGTGGGGCTGCAAACCTTGCAGCACTACGTCGAGTGATCGATATCCCGTCTCGAGTCCGTTGAACTGACCACGCGTCTCACCACGCTCTTCGAGAATATTTGCTTCGGCCACCAGCAAACGCTGGAGGGGTGACACGGTATCTATACGGTTGGTATCACCTATCTGATTGATCTTGCGCTCCGCGTCGTCAATCAGGCCCACCACGTCGTCGGTCGCCACGTAGGCGTCGTCGACGATCTCCCCGGCGACGGCGATGAGTCGACGTTGCTGCGCCTTCTCGTGCACCACTTCGGCGTAGTGGCGAGCGTTGGCGGCCGAGGGCGTGTTCATCTGCAGTGATGACAGCAGACCCACCTCCACCGCGGCCGCGCCCTGCTCTTGGAGTTTGGCCTGCACCGTGACGTAGTCCACGGGTTCTCCCGCGTTCGCCAGCGCCATGATCGCCGAGAAGATCTGGGCGTGTAGGGGGCGGTAGAAGTCCTCGGGTTCGACCGTCTCGTAGGCGATCGAGACCGCCTCGGGCGACAGTAACATCGCGCCAATCAGGGATTCCTCCATCTCAATGGCGTTGGGGGGCACCCGTCCACCACCGGGTGAGGATACGGAACGGCCACGGTCGGATTCAAGTTGCGTCATGAGACCTCAACGGTCGCTCACCGTGCCTGTGGTTCGCAAGAACAACAACGTGGGGAAATCCCTGTGCGTAACACATGCGGCCAATGATGGCAGAAGGTTGTCACAGGAGTACCCGTGACGAAGCCGGGGCCAAGGGTCCCGGCGTGGTCACACTGAGTTATGGGCGACGAGCTACTTCGCGACCACCTGCACCGTGAAGGTGGCGATGACGCCCTCGAAGAGCCGAGCCGACACGGTGGCCGGCCCCGTCTCCTTGAGGTGATCGTCCATGATGATGGCGTGGCGGTCCAACGAAATGTTGGTCGCGGTACGCAGCGCATTGACGACGTCCGCTTCGGTAACCGAACCGAAGAGACGACCGTTGGATCCCGCACGAGCGGCGATGGTCACCGTCGCCTTCTCGATGACGTCGCGCTGGGTCTCGGCGGCCGTGCGGCTCTGGGCATCGCGAAGATCTCGAGCCCGTCGCATTGATGCGGCTTGCAGTTCCATGGAGTCGTTCGAGGCCAGACCCGCACCCGTCGGCAGGAGGAAATTGCGCGCGTAGCCCGCCTTCACCTCGACGACGTCGCCGCGACGACCAACGCCGCGAACGTCGCTTCGCAGTAGCACCTTCATTCGCCGACCCCCTCGCCCAGGACATCGGCAGCGGAGATCTCGACGGCCTCAGACGGTGCCGTCGCCTCCGCCTCGTTGGAGCGATCGGCGCCGTCACGGTCCGGACGAGGACCTCGAGGACCCCGGTCATCGCGACCGCGACCCCCGCGCCGTTCGGTGACGGTGCGTTGCGTGTAGGGCAGTAACGCCAATTCGCGCGCCGTCTTGATGGAGTCGGTCACGTCACGCTGGTGCTGCTGGCAGTTGCCCGAAACCTTACGGCCGCGGATCTTTCCTCGGTCCGAGATGTACTTACGCAACTGGGCGAGGTCCTTGTAGTCGACCGATCCCACGCCGTGCTGACAGAAGGAGCAGGGCTTCTTCTTGGCGCCACGACGGGTGTCGATCTTGGGTGCCCGCTTGGGCAGGGTGGGCATATTCTTACGGGGCATTAGAAGGGCTCCTCATCAAAAGCGTAGGTGGTGGGTTCTGGGGTGCGTGCGGGAGCGGGACGATCGGCGTAACCCGACCCTCCCTCGGCCCGCGGTGTTCGGGTGACCACCGCGGTCGCCCAGCGTAGGGACGGCGCAATCTCGTCGGCCACGATCTCGAAGGCGTTGCGCTTCTCACCGCTCTCGGTCTCCCAGGAGCGCTGCTCCATGCGACCAGTGACGACGACGCGCGCGCCCTTGACGATCGACGACGCCGCGTTCTCCGCCATGGGCCCGTAACTCGAGACGTCGAAGAACGACGTCTTCTCCTCCCATTCCTGGGTCTGGCGATTCTGCCAGCGACGACTCACGGCGACGGCGAGTCGCAGTGCTGCTTGACCCGAATTGAGAAACTTCAGTTCGGGGTCGCGGGTCACGTTGCCCACGACGGTGATGGTGTTATCGGCCATTGGTTCTCCTTAGTCGCGAAGCGTCCGAACCTACGCCTGGGCCGTGACACGGCCGACGTTGGCTCGCTCGTTGCGTCGAAGAATCTTGAAGCGTAGGACTTCGTCGGACAAGGTGAGGATACGGTCCAATTCTTCAACCGTCACCGACTCACCGGTGAATTCCGCGAGGACGTAATAGCCCTCCTTACGCTTATTGATCTCGTACGCCAAGGGACGCTTACCCCAACGGTCGATGGTTCCGGGAGTTCCGCCATTCGTACGAATGGTCTCAAGAGCCCGGTCGAGGGCGACCTGGATGGATTGTGCGTCGACGGCAGTGTCGAACACGATCATGGTTTCATAAGGCCTCATGGCCACTTTCCTTTCCCTCTGGTCCGAACGCGTTCGGGCTCTGCGGAAAACAGAGCAGGGTGTGTGGTACTTCTCCCGCGTTCGCGGGAAGGTCAAGTCTAGCCCACGACGCTAATAATGGCTAGTCCCGTAATTCCTCAGGCGTCTCGTAGGACTCGGTGTCGTCCGGGAAGGACCCGTTGCGCACGTCCGCGGCGTAGCGCGCGACTGCGTCGGTCATGGCCGTTCCCAGGTCGGCGTAGCGCCGAACGAACTTCGCGGGGGGCCGTTTGGTCAGGCCGAGCAGATCGTGGATCACCAGAACCTGCCCGTCGGTGTCGGGTCCGGCGCCGATGCCGATGGTCGGAATGTCGAGCGCCCGGGTCAACTGGGTGCCCACCAATCGCGGAACGCCCTCGACCACGAGGCAAAAGACCCCCTCGCTCTGCAAGACCAGCGCGTCCTCGAGGAGGAGTTTGGCGGCGTCACGTGTCTTACCCTGTACTTTGTACCCACCCATCGCTAGGACGCTCTGGGGCGTGAGACCCAAGTGGCCCATCACGGGAATCTCCGCGCTAATCAATGCGCGCACGACGTCACGACGAACGGCGCCCCCCTCGAGCTTGACGCTCTGCGCGCCGGCGCGGATCAGTTCGCCCGCGTGGGTGACCGCGGCGTCGACCCCGACGTGGTAACTCAACCAGGGCATATCGGCCACCACGTGGGCCGCGGGGCGCGCGGCCGCGACGGCGCGAACGTGGTGCGCCATGTCCTCAGTGGAGACGTGCAGGGTGTCGTCGTGGCCCAGCACGACGTTGGCCAACGAATCACCCACGAGAAGTGCGTCGACGCCGGCGGCGTCGGCGTAGCGCGCCGTCGGCTCGTCGTAGGCCGTCACCATGACGATGGGGGTGGCCCCGTCTCGGCGCTTGCGCGCGCGCAGCGTCGAAGCGCTCGTGGTCATTGCCCGGATCGGCTCTGCTTAGCGACGAGGCGCCGGCTCGACCGCCCACCCGCGGACCACTTACGCACGAGGTGGTGGAATGAACATCCCGTGCAGACCTCCACCGCGTAACACTGCACCGGTTCGACCCGTCGTTCGAGTTTGAGCAATTCGGCACGCGACGTGGGACAGGTACCACCCGAGGGCAATCGGGCGCCAAAGACGTAGGTGACTTCGACCAACTCCACGTCCCCGCACACCGGGCAGGTCTCGCCGGTAGCGCGCCCAATGTGCTTCGCGGCCCGCAGGAGTTCGGGGTGCGCGTCGCAGACGTCACTGGCGCGCAGGGTCCCGGCGGCGATTTTGGCCAGGAGGGCGTGGCGAACGAGGCCGAACTCGACGACGGCTCCGTCGGCCGTAGTGGTACGAAGACTCGAATCCATTAGGCCCGACATTACCAATCCAGGGTAAAAATCAACCTGATCGTCATCATCCAGTAACTTTGTGGCAATCGATATATCGAATTGATATGATGTTTCGCATGTTGGATATCGCCATATTGGGCCTCTTGATGGAACGAGACCACCACGGCTACGAGATTCGCACGCAAGTCCGCGACCGGCTCGCGGTCTCGGCCAACATCTCCTTTGGTTCCATCTACCCGGCCTTGAACCGGCTCGAGCGTCACGGCCACGTCGAGGCGGTCATCACGAACGAGGCGCGCGGCAACGCCTTGTCCACCGGTTCACTCTCGGGTGAACGTGCCTCCCTGCGGGCGCTGCGCGCGACCCCGGGCATCGGTCGACGTTCACGAAAGGTGTATCGCATCACCGATCGCGGTCGCGAAGAGTTCGTATCACTCCTGGCCGACCCCGCCACCCTGGATGATTCTCGCACCTTCTCCCTACGCATCGCCCTGGCCAAATACTTAACCCCCTCTCGCCGAGTGGCGCTCCTGGAGCGTCGTCGCACCGATCTTGTCGAGAGGCTGGCCGAAATGCTGGCGGGCTCTCGCAATGAACAACTCGACACCTACGCCCGCAGCGTCATGGCGCACGCGGCCAAGGGAGTCGAGTTGGACCTGGAGTGGATCGACAACTTGTTGTCCACCGAACGAAATAATCAACAAACCTTCGCTCCCGAAGCGAAGTAGGAAAGGAGAGCCATGGAAAAGATTCGCGTGGCCATCGCTGGAGTCGGAAACTGCGCCAGTTCACTAATTCAGGGCGTCACGTACTACAAAGACGCCAAGGCGAGCGAGAACGTCCCCGGACTGATGCACGTGGTATTGGGTGGATATCACGTCAGTGACCTCGAATTCGTAGCGGCCTTCGACGTTGATGCCTCCAAGGTCGGCAGCGATCTCGGCAAAGCCATCGAAGGGGGGCAGAACAACACCATCAAGTTCGCCGACGTACCGCCCCTGGGTGTCACCGTGCAACGCGGGCCGACCATGGACGGACTCAACAAGTACTACCGCGCGGTGATCGACGAGTCACCGGTGGACGCGGTGAACGTGGTCCAAGCCCTGCGCGACGCGCGGGCGCAGGTGCTCGTCTCCTACCTGCCCGTGGGTTCTGAAGAAGCCCAACGGTTCTACGCCCAGGCCGCCCTGGATGCGGGTTGCGCCTTCGTGAACGCGATCCCCGTGTTCATCGCCTCGGACCCGGTGTGGGCGAAGAGGTTCGCCGACGCTGGTGTGCCCATCATTGGTGACGACATCAAGAGCCAGGTGGGCGCGACCATCGTGCACCGCGTGCTCGCACGACTCTTCGAGGACCGGGGTCTGGCCCTGGACCACACGTACCAACTCAACGTCGGCGGCAACATGGACTTCAAGAACATGCTCGACCGTGAGCGCCTGGAATCGAAGAAGGTCTCCAAGACGCAGGCGGTGACCTCCCAAATCGAGAACTACGTCATGGCGGCTGACGACGTCCACATTGGTCCGAGCGACCACGTGCCGTGGCTCAAGGACCGTAAGTGGGCCTACATCCGCATGGAAGGACGCAACTTTGGTGACGTCCCACTCAACGTCGAGCTCAAGCTCGAAGTCTGGGACTCGCCCAACTCCGCCGGGGTCATCATCGACGCCGTTCGTTGTGCCAAGGTCGCACTCGACCGAGGCATCGGGGGGCCCATTCTGGGACCCAGCGCGTACTTCATGAAGTCGCCCCCGGTGCAGTACCACGACGACGTCGCTCACGACATGATCGAGGAATTCGCCAACGGTGGGGAGAACCCCGTCTGGCCGTAACGTGTGGTGACTATCACACCGAGCGAAAGCGACCCCCGCGACGCGCGGGGGTCGCGTCGTCACTGGTCCTGCTCGCTCCACCATTCGCGAAGTCGATGCGTCGCCTCCGCCTTGGAGATCTCCCCCTCCTCGCGACGAATCTCCATGAGGAATTTCATGGCGCGCCCCACCACCGGACTCGGGCGTAGGTCCAACAGGGCCATCACCTCAGCCCCGTCGAGCGCCGGTCGCTGATTGTCGAGATCCTCTTGTTCACGCAACTCCGTGATGCGGATCTCGAGTTCGTCCATTCGCCGCGCCAGTTCCAAGGCCTTACGCCAATTGCGCGTCGTGCAATCACAGCGCGTCAATTCGTTGAGGTCCTCGAGTAGGGGACCCGCGTCGTTGACGTAGCGCCGCACCGCGGCGTCACTCCAGCCCAACTTGTACGTATGAAATCGAAGGTGAAGTTCCACCAGCGCGCTCACGTCATCGATCATGTGATGCGAATACTTCAGCGCGCTCATACGCTTTCGCGTCATCTTGGCGCCGACCACCTCGTGGAAGCGAAAGGTGACGCCCTCGGGGGTAATCGCGCGCGTCGGGGGCTTGCCGATGTCGTGGAACAACGCCGCGAGTCGCAGGGTCAGGCGAGGCGAAGCCTTGTCCACCACGGCCCACGTGTGTTTCAACACATCCTTGTGCTGGTGGATGGGGTCCTGCTCGAGTTGCAATTTAGGCAACTCGGGAAAGAAGTAGTCCGCCAGTCCGGTCCGCACGATGAAGTCCAGGCCGATCGAGGGCTGTTCGGTCACCATCAGCAGGTCGAGTTCCGCGCGGATGCGTTCCTGCGAGACGATCGTCAACTTGTCGGCACTCGACGTGGCGGCCGCCTCCACGTCGGGGTGGATCGAGAGATTGAAGCGCGCCGCGAAGCGCGCCGCCCGCAACATGCGCAAGGGATCGTCACTGAAGAGAACCCGTGGATCGATCGGGGTGCGCAACACCGCGTCGTGGAGATCCTTGAAGCCACCGAAATAATCGAAGAAGGTCTGAACGCCTTCGGGTGCGGCGGCGAGGTGGACCACGTCCAGGGCCAAGGCATTAATGGTGAAATCGCGCCGACTCAGATCTGCCTCGAGGGAGTCGCCCCACTGCACCGCGGGCTTACGAGAGTGATCGACGTATTCCTCGGAGCGAAACGTCGTCACCTCGGCCCGGAGGCCATTGGCGCGCAGCACTCCACCGATGGTGCCAAAGGAGCGCCCCTGCTCCCACAATGCTCCGCACAATGGGGTCATGAGTCGAGCGATGTCGTCGGGGCGTGCGTCGGTGGTGAAGTCAATTTCGAAGTCGTCACCGGGCTCGATGCCTAAAATGGCGTCACGAATCGCACCCCCCACCGCGTACAGACTGAAGCCCGCGCGGTCGAAGGCGCTCGCGAGCGGCGCCGACCAGTCGGCGAGTCGCGTGAGGCGTTGAGGGAAGTCGTCGAATGCAATCATTGCGAATGAAGGGTAGTGGGCGTCCCCGCGGTCGTCGCCGCAAGTAGCCTGTGTCAGCATGTTCCACCAATTTTCGACCTGGTGGCGGGCGCTTAGCGTCGTACTCCTTGGCCTCGCGACGCTGACGTGGCCCTCGGCCGCGCACGCCGCGGCGACACCCGCGTTCTCGGTGATTTCCCAGGACGCCGTAGCGACGATGTCGGCGGCGGGCAGCTCGAGTTTCCACCTCGATCTGTCCGTTCCCGCGGGCACGACCACGGCCGTGACCCTCTCGCTCTATTCCCCACTCGTCTATCGATCCCAGGTCGAGTCCATCGACGCCGGCGCCGGGGTCACGACACCCGCGATCGCCTCAACGAGCGTCACCTCCCCGACGTGTCGAACGGGCACGACGCTCGACCTCGCGGTCTCGGTGTTCAGTTCGAACGCCACCGGCGCGAGTCAGCACTGTGGTAGTGAGCCCCTGCACTTGCGACTGCCGTGCGTAGTGGGTGCCTGTGACGGCGTCTACCCCCTGGCGATCACGGTGACGACCAACAGCGTCGCGAACGTGGAGTGGTCACTTCTGGCCGTGCACGTGACCCCAGTGACCCAGCCCCTCAAGGTCAACTACGTGTTCGTCGTCGACCCCTCCTCGTGGGCCAACACGACGCGCGCCGAGGCGAACTTCGCCACCCTGGCCACGTTTCCATCCGTGCCCCTCACCTTGGCCGTCGATTATCGCCCGCTGGTCGACGCCATCTTGAGTGCGTCACGCCAGAAGTGGAAGGCGCGACTCACGAGCGCCCTCACGAGCGCCCAACATCGCGCCATCGTCGCGCCCTCACCCCTCATCGACATGGCGGGGCTCGCGGCGAACGGTTTCGCGGGTGAAGTGACGCGACAAGTCACCCTGGGCAATCATCTCCTCCAGACCATTACCGGGCGGGGCACCGACGGACCAGTGTTCGTCTCGAGTCCGACGTCACCCGCCGCTCTGAGCGCACTCGTCCACGCGGGTGTGAGTGACGTCGTCGTACCCGACGACTCCTTGAGTGTCCCGCCGTCCAACACGCTGACCTGGGGTTCACCCTTCAGCGTCAGTGGCGTCAGTGGCGTGACGGCGCTGGCCACGGACAGTGGCCTCACCCAACTCGCGGCGAATACGTCGATCGAACCCGGGCGGCGCGCCGCCTTAACCCTGGCGACGCTCGCGTTCTTGCACTTCGAGGCGCCCAATGCGTCGGCCCCCCGCACGGTCGTCGTACAGATCG
>JAJZEN010000120.1 GCA_021828545.1 Actinomycetes bacterium | reverse complement strand
TGCGCGCACGACCACGCAGAGGGGGCGCTCCTGCCAGCGGTCGTCGGCGACCGCTATCACCGCGGCCTCGTAGACCCCGTCGTGGCCCATGACGGTGGATTCGAGCTCCACCGAGCTGATCCACTCCCCCCCGGATTTAATCATGTCCTTGGACCGGTCCGTGATGACCATGTACCCCCGAGGGTCCAAAGTGCCGATGTCGCCGCTACGCAGCCAACCGTCGCGGAACAACTCGGGTGACTCGCCGCCGTAGTAGGCCGACGCAATCCAGGGTCCGCGTAGTTCGAACTCCCCTCTCGCGACACCGTCACGCGCGAGGACCTCGCCCTCGTCATTGGTGAGTCGGATCTCGACGCCGGCCATCACTCGACCCGCCTTGGCTCGGTAGTCGATCTCCTCGCTCGCGCTCACGTCACGCGGGGGTACCGAGACGGCCACCAAGGGGCTCGTTTCGGTCATACCCCAGCCTTGGAGCACATTCACCCCGTAACGCTCACGAAACGCCTCGATCATGAAGCGAGGTACGGCCGCACCGCCGGCCAATATTCTCTCCAGACTCGAGAGGTCGGCGTCGGGCTGCTCCGCGGCGGCGCGCAAGAGGTCATTCCAGATGGTGGGCACGCCCAGCGCGATTGTGGGACGCAGGTCGCCGATCATCTTGAGCAGGGGTTCCCCCTGGAGGAACATCTGGGGCATGATGAGTTCAGTGCCCGCCATGAAGGCCGTGTAACACGCCCCCCACGCATTGACGTGGAACATGGGCACGACGAGGAGGCAACGGTCGCGATCGCTGAGAGCGATGGAATTCGCGCTGGTCGAGGCCAGCGAGTGGAGCCACGTCGAACGATGCGAGTAGACCACTCCCTTGGGGTCCCCCGTCGTGCCCGAGGTGTAACACATCACCGCGGCGTCAGTCTCATCGAGGTCCGGCCAGTCAAAACCCGGATTCTCCGCCTCGACCAACTCGTCGTAGTCGATCACGGTAAACGGGGCGTCACTCACGGGTCCATTGACGATGACGTGGCGCACGCCGCGAAGGTCGTCCTTGATGCGCGCGAGCAACGGGACCAGGCTCGCATCGACGATGATCACCTGATCGTTGGCGTGGTTGATGATGTAGGCGAGTTGATCCGGGAAGAGGCGCAAATTCAACGTGTGCAGCACGGCGCCCATGCTCGGCACCGCCAAGTAAATCTCAAGGTGACTCTGGTTGTTCCACATCAACGTCGCCACGCGGTCGTCGCGGTGCACACCGAGTTTCGTCAGTGCGGTCGCCAAACGTTCGGCGCGCTGGGCCACGTCGCCGTAGGTCGCCCGCGCGACGGACGACGCGGCGGCGGTGAAGATTTCCTTGTCGGCGTAGATCCACTGGCCGTGACGCAGAATGTCGCGGATCAGCAGCGGCGCATCCTGCATCGTGCTTCGCATATTTCCCCCTCGTCGTCTGCCTTGATGTTACTGAATCGGGGAGTTGAAACTCGGTCGGTTCGACCAGTCGAGCGCCGCCCTACTGCGAGGTCCGGCGGTATTTCGTCGAGCCACGATAGGAATTACCAGATGCTCGTGCCGAAGAGATACGTGGTGACGGGGACCAGTAGGGGACGGATCAGTGTGGCGTCAATCGCCACGCTTATCGCCTGACCGACGGAGAATTGTTTAATGGCCACGAGATCGGTCGGTGCGAAGGAGAGGAACACCGCAATCATGATCAATGCGGCGGCGCAAATATCGCGCCCGTCCTCGAGCGGTCATCGGCGAGCGCCTCGCGGTCATTGTGCGTGAGGTCCCAGCTCCTTGACGCACGAGAGCAGAAAGATGTCGTAATCCGTCGGAAGTCCAAAGGCGGCGGCGACGAGGACCATGGGTACGTGGGCCTCCATGAGCACCTTCTCGTGCACCCCCACGAGTGCGCGGCTCCTGCCCCACTGAAACACCGCGATGAGTACCCCGTAGGCAGCGCCACTGGACAGCCGATTCAAAAGTACCGCCTTGAGAACCAGCAGTAGGCCGCGAAACTCCGTCATGATCAACAAGGAGGCCAGAATGACGACCTCGGCGATGATCACCGCGATGCGTGGGGAGATGAGTTGATCGAACTGAAGCGGTGACGCCACGTCGGTCGTGACGGAACCGGGATCTCGACCCGAACCCAGCGCGGAGTAGTGACGTCGAGACCAGTTCGGAGTACGGCACCGCGGTACGCGAACTCTGCGTTCTCGACGTCGAGTAGAGCGTGGTCACGACCGCGTTCAGCGGCCCGTGGGGTGCGCGCGCGACGACGATGGTGAAGGGACCATTGATTCCGGGTCCGAGGGCGCCGGCAAGTTCATCGTAGGCGCGACGACTCGTGTACGTGGCCCCGACCCGCGACGTCACCTACGTGCTCACTCGCGCCATCTGATGATCGAGGTCAAAACGTTGATCTGACGAGGAGACACGGACGTAGATGACGGTTGCCCCGTGTGGCGATGTCGAGGTTTCGAGTTCGCCCACCAGTATCCACCGACCGACCTGACGCGCGGGTACCTGGCGACGTCCCCTCGCGCAACGAACGCGAGGCGGTCTGAGGGTGTATCGCGGGCACGTCGTCCCATTCACTCAAATTCATTACTCCGCAGTCTTGTGGTTAGTGTGACAGCACGTGCTAACCCCCACCGTTGGAGACCGGGGGTGCGGGAATCCGTGGCGCACTCGACGATGCCATTGTGGCGCTCACGAAGAAAGCACCCTCGGTCGTTGTGACCACATTTTCTTAGTGTGACTAAGAATTTTACGTACTGTAATATTCTGTAGAATACACGAGTGGTCAACAAAAATGACACTCCAATGAAGCGTCAATACTTGTCGGCGGAGTCGCGACGCGAATCTATTTTGCGGGTCGCCGACGAGGTCCTGTTTCGTGACGGTGTGGCGCACTTGAGCATCGTGGAAGTGGCGAACCGTGCTGGGATCTCGCGTCAATTGGTCTACCAACACTTCGCCGACCTCAACGCTCTCTTGATCGAGTTGATTCGTTCTCGTTTGACGGAACTGCAGTCGTTCCTCGACGGACTCGATGGCTCACGTCGCGGCGAGATTCGCGAGTTGGTCGACGTCCAACTACGTCGTGTTTTGAATCTGCCCCTGCGCGACCGTCAATTGTTGCGCAACATCTTCGGCGATATCTCGATGTTGCCCAAGGACTTGTGGCCGACCATTTCCGAGATGCGCCACGACGTCGTCGCGCGTTGGGCGCGCCTCATCGATCCCCAGGCTAAACCCACGTCGCAGGCCTACGCCAAGATGGGCTTGATCATGCACACGATTCTAGGCGCGTGGGACCTGCTCTACGAGGGAGTGGTCACCGAAGACGAGGCCACGACCCTGCTCCTCAAAGTCGTCGAAAGCCTGTTCGTACTTCCCTGGTAGGGTCCCCTCACCAGGAGAGACTGTAGGGCGTCACGGGTGTTGGTAGCGACGACGGTCCTCCGGTCAAGAAACCGTCGACGGCTGCGGCCGCACTTCGTCCCTCGGCAATTGCCCACACGATGAGGCTCTGGCCCCGCACGGCGTCGCCACAGGCGAACACCGGGGTGGCGCCCGTAACACCGTCGAGACGCCACTGCGCGTCGACCGCAATGGTGGCGCGCGCAGTCACGAGTTCGGCGATGTTGTGCCCGAGGCCCTCGAGCTCGGGTCCGACGAAACCCGCGGCGATGAGAACCAGGTCAGCGCGCGTGACGGTGACCTCGCCACTCTTAGTGTCGCGCACGACAATCTCGCGCACTGCGCCTTCCCCATGGAATTCGAGCGTCTCGGCGGCGAACCATCGCTCTCCGCCCTCTTCGTGAGCTGACGTCACTTTGTAGAGTCGCGCCATCGTGGGCCAGGGTTGATCGTTCGGCCGTTCGCGGGGTGGTTCGTCCATTATTTCGATCTGCGTGACTGAGGCGGCACCTTGACGGTGTGCCGTGCCCAGGCAGTCAGCGCCCGTATCGCCACCGCCGAGGATGACGACGTGCGCACCCATTGCGTCGATGAGCGAGCGGCGGTCGTGCGCGACGGCGCGGTTCGCAGCCTCGAGATAGGTCATCGCGGGATAGAGTCCTGCGAGGTCGGCGCCACGAACAGGAATTAATCGCGGGCGCGTCGAGCCGATTGCCAGGACGATGGCGTCGAATTCGTCTTGTAACTCGGACAATGACGTACCGTTCTCGCCAATCGTGGTCGAGGGGTGAAAGGTGATACCCGCGTTGCGCATTGCCGCGAGTCGGCGATCGAGAATCGATTTCTCGAGTTTGAACTCCGGAATGCCGTATCGAAGCAGTCCCCCAATAGCGTCCGCGCGTTCGTAGACGTCGACCCCGTGGCCGGCGGAGCGCAATTGCGCCGCCGCTGCGAGGCCCGCGGGGCCCGAGCCGACGACGGCCACGCGTTGACCAGTCTCGACACGGGCTGTTCGTTGTACGGCCACGTCGCGCGCGAAGGCGTGCTCGATCACCTCGTATTCGAGTCGTTCGATGGTGACCGGATCCGCGCCGATGCCCAAGACGCAGGCTGATTCACAGGGCGCCGGGCAGAGCCGACCGGTGAATTCGGGGAAGTTGTTCGTGTCGAGCAATTGCTCGGCCGCTTCGTCCCATTGGCCGCGATAGACCAAATCGTTAAAGGTCGGGATCCGGTTACCCAGTGGGCAGCCCTGCATACAGAAAGGAATTCCGCAGTCCATGCAGCGCGCCCCCTGGACCTGGACGGCCTCGTCGCTCTGGGGTTCGAAGACTTCGCGCCAGTCGCGCAGGCGCACCGCGACGGGACGCAAGTTCGGACCTCGTCGGTCGAATTCGAGGAACCCGGTGACCTTACCCATTGCGTAACTCGTCGCGTACTCGCTGGTACTCCGAGGTCTCGATGCGCACGAAGTTCATCTGCTCGGTGCGCCAGTCGGCCAAGATCCGTGCGGCCAGCGGGGAGCCCGTCTCGGCCGCGTAGCGCTCCAGGAGGGGATGGATGACCTCCTCGTCGTCATACTCCAGGGGATCGATTTCGTAGACCCCCGCCGAGAGGTGGTTGTGCACGGTGTCGTGCGGATCGTAGAGGTAGAGCGTCCCGCCGGACATCCCCGCGGCGAGATTGCGGCCCACGGCACCCAAGATCACCACGACGCCTCCGGTCATGTACTCGCACGCGTGGTCACCAGTGCCCTCGACCACGATGGTGGCGCCAGAGTTTCGTACGGCGCACCGCTCCCCGACGACTCCACTGATGAAGATCTCGCCACCGGTCGCACCGTAGCCGATCACGTTGCCCGCGATGATGTTGTCATCTCTCGCGAAGGTCGAGCTCGAGGGTGGGGCGATCACGATACGTCCTCCCGAGAGTCCCTTTCCGGCGTAGTCGTTCGTGTCCCCGGTGAGTCGAAGGGTGAGTCCCGAAGGAATGAAGGCGCCCAAACTCTGTCCCGAAGAGCCCTCGAGGTTGATGGTGACGTGATCGGGCGCCAAGGTGGCGGTTCCCAACGTGCGGGTGATTGCACTACCGGTCAGGGTTCCGACGGCGCGATTGACGTTGCGCACACCCATCGACAGACTCACGGGAACCCCGGAGGTGGCGGACTGCAGTGCGTCGTTCATGAATCGCCAGTCCAACGCCTCGTCCAGCCCGTGTTCTTGCTTGACGCTCTGGTGGCGCTGCTCGACGTCGGTCGCCACGAGCAGCGCGCTGAGATCGAGCGTATTGGTCTCGTCGTCGAGTCGCGTGACTTCGAGTCGTGAGACGTCGCCGACGAGTTCGTCAATGGTGCGCACGCCCAACAGGGCCATGTACTCGCGGACCTCCTCGGCGATGAATTCGAAGAAGTTCTCCACGAACTCCGGACGGCCGGTGAAGCGTTGGCGAAGGACGGGGTTCTGTGTGGCGATCCCCACCGGACACGTGTCGAGGTGACAGACACGCATCATGACGCAGCCCGATACCACGAGCGGCGCGGTGGCGAAGCCGAATTCCTCGGCGCCGAGCATGGCGGCGATGACGACGTCGCGGCCCGTCTTGAGCTGTCCATCCACCTGGACCACGACGCGGCTACGCAATCCGTTGGCCGCGAGCGTCTGGTGCGCTTCGGCCAGACCGAGTTCCCAGGGAGTGCCCGCGTGCTTCAGCGAAGTGAGGGGGGCCGCGCCCGTGCCGCCGTCGTGGCCCGAGATCAAGATGACGTCGGCGTGTGCCTTGGCCACTCCCGCCGCGATCGTGCCGACTCCTTGCTCCGCGACGAGTTTGACGTGGATACGCGCTTGGTCGTTGGCGTTCTTGAGGTCGTAGATGAGTTGGGCGAGGTCCTCGATGGAATAGATGTCGTGGTGCGGGGGCGGCGAGATCAGACCCACGCCCGGCGTGGAGTGACGGGTCTTGGCGATCCAGGGATACACCTTGGTACCGGGGAGCTGTCCACCCTCCCCGGGTTTGGCGCCTTGGGCCATTTTGATCTGCAAATCGTCGGCGTTGACCAGGTATTGACTCGTCACCCCGAATCGTCCCGACGCTACTTGTTTGATGGCCGAGCGACGGTTCCCGTGGGGGTCATTCACGTCGAAACGCTCTTCGTCCTCTCCACCTTCGCCGGTGTTGGACTTTCCCCCGATACGGTTCATCGCGAGCGCGAGTGTCGTGTGGGCCTCCTCGGAGATAGAGCCGTAGGACATCGCTCCCGTGGAGAAACGGCGCAGGATGGACGCCACGCTCTCGACGTCGTCGAGGGGAAGAGGAGCGGACGAGGGGCGCAGGCGCAACAGACTGCGCAGCGTCACGGCCGCGGCGGCCTGCTGGTCGACCAGGGTCGTGTATTCTTTGAAGATGTCGTAACGCTTCTCGCGCGTCGCGTGTTGCAACTTCTGCACGGTGCGCGGGTTGAAGAGGTGCACTTCTCCGTCGCGACGCCACTGGTATTCGCCGCGATTGAGGATCTCCATCCGCTGCGAGGGCGCTGGGTGATAACCGCTGGCGTGTGAGTGAAGGGTCGAGCGAGCGATGTGCTCAAGGGTGATCCCCCCGACGCGCGAGCGAAAGCCCGGGAAGTACTCCGCGAGCACGCGGGCGTCGATACCGACCGCTTCGAAGAGCTGACTCCCGACGTAGCTCGCCACCGTGCTAACTCCCATTTTGGACATCACTTTGACCACGCCCTTGGTCAGGGCCTTGGCGTAGAGATAGCGCGCTTCGCTGGATTCGGCGTGGGTGATCTCTCCGGTCGTCACGAGTGAGTCGATCGACTCGTAGGCCAAGTAGGGGCAGACCGCCGACGCACCAAAGCCTAGGAGGAGGGCGACGTGGTGAACTTCACGTACGTCACCGGCTTCGACGACCAGGGCTGCACTGGTGCGGAGGTGCTCTTCGACGAGTCGATGGTGCACCGCCGAGGTCAATAGCAGACTCGAAATCGGGGCGAGTTCGGCCGACGTGTTGCGATCTGACAGGATGATGATGGTCGTGCCCGCGCGCACGAGTGCGACGGCCTCGTCACAGACGCGCGCGATGGCGTCAGCGAGGCGATCGCCCGCCGTACCCCCGCCGTCGACGTCGAAGAGCCCGTCGACCACTTCGGAACGAAACGACCAGTCGGCCTGGGACTCGTGGATGTAGCGGATCTTGGCCAGTTCGTCGATGCTCAACACCGGCGACGCCAATACGATCTGGTGGCAGTGTCGCGGCGTCTCGGTCAAGAGATTCTCCTCGCCACCCATGGTCACGCGGGTGGAGGTGACGAGTTCTTCTCGAATCGCGTCGAGGGGCGGATTGGTGACCTGTGCGAACAATTGCGTGAAGTAATCAAATAGCGGTCGCGGCTGCTGGGAGAGCACCGGAAGTGCGGCGTCAGAGCCCATCGATCCAATGGGTTCTTCCCCTACCTGGGCCATGTGGCGAACGATCAAACGCAGGTCTTCCTCGGAGTAACCAAAAACCTTTTGGTGCAAGATCACCGAGGCGTAACTCGGCGTGAGCATTGCGCGCGGCTCGAGTTCATCGAGTGAGACCTGCTCGTGACGCAACCACTCCCCGTACGGGGCTTGGGCGGCGAGTGAGGACTTGAGTTCCTCGTCGTCAATGATGCGTCCCTGCTCGATGTCGACGAGGAAGACGCGACCGGGCTGCAGACGACCCTTCTTCTCAATATTGGCGGGATCGATGGGCAACACACCAACTTCGGAAGCGAAGATGACGCGCCGGTCCTTGGTGACCCAGTAGCGCGCTGGCCGGAGTCCGTTGCGGTCCAGTACTGCGCCCACGACGCGTCCGTCGCAGAACGTCACCGAAGCGGGTCCGTCCCAGGGTTCCATGAGCGCCGCGTGATAGCGGTAGAAGTCGCGTCGCCCCGGGTCCATCGTCGTGGAACGCTCCCACGCTTCGGGGATCATCATCAAGATGGCGTGCGGTAATGATCGGCCCGACTGCACGAGCAGTTCCACGACCTCGTCGAAACTGGCCGAGTCGCTCATGTCGGGGGTGATGATGGGTGTCAGATCATTCACCGGAAGTGACAACGCGTCGCTCGAGAGAGTCGTTTCGCGGGCCGTCATCCAATTACGGTTGCCCCGAACAGTATTGATCTCACCGTTGTGAGCGATGTAACGAAACGGTTGGGCGAGGTCCCAGCGCGGAAGGACGTTGGTCGAGAAGCGGCTGTGGACGACGGCGATGGCCGAGGCCAGGCGCTCGTCGCGCAGGTCGGTGAAGTAGGCGCGTAATTGGGGCGACGACAACATCCCCTTATAGATAAGTACGTGCGGAGAGCACGATGAGGCGTACACGTCGTACTCGTGTTCGATCACCTTGCGCGCGGCGTACATCGCGCCCTCGAGGTTGGTCGCACCCGTCGGCGTCACGAGTTGCTGAACGAACACGGGCTCGGATGCGGATGACGTCGGCCCCAACAGGCTTGACGTGACCGGTACGTCACGCCAGGCCAACGTAGTCACTCCGAGAGCGGTGAATCGTTCGGTAATCGCCGCGGTCAAGGCGTCGCGATCGGCGTCGCGCGGCAACATCCAAAAGCCGACGCCGTAGTCTCCCGCGGGTGGCACCACGCCTCCGAACACCTCGCGGATGAAGGAGTCGGGCATTTGTAGCAAAATACCGGCGCCATCTCCGGAATCGACGTCGGCCCCCGTAGCGCCACGATGCTCGAGATTCTCGAGAATCGTGAGCGCGTCGTCCACCGTGGCGTGCGTCGCGGCCCCCGTCAGGTCCGCGATCATGCCGACGCCACAGGCGTCGTGCTCGAATGCGGAGTCGTAGAGAGTGGGGTTCTTTGTCATAGGCGTCACCTTCCGGGGCAACGCTGACCCGACGACCACTATAGCGAACGACGGGCCGATATGACCATCTCGTCCTGTGGTCACATGAGCGCAACGGTCAAGTCCAGCATCGTCGTCGGCGGCGGCATCGTCGGATTAACGGCGGGCCGATATGACCATCTCGTACTGTGGTCACATGAGCGTAACGGTCAAGTCCAGCATCGTCGTCGGCGGCGGCATCGTGGGATTAACGGCGGCCTGGCGCCTCGCGCGTCGTGGGTACCGAGTCA